>NZ_JBQEIL010000021.1:0-3702 GCF_052102835.1 Vagococcus sp. | reverse complement strand
GGATAGCACGACTTATTTATTTTCCAATGAAATTAACTAGCAATTCGGGTAAAAATATAATGATGATTGAACCCCGTGAAACCCTCTTGATATATACTATAATATAAAAATGAATGTAAAAAAACAAATTTTTAAAGGCACGCTCTATGCAGTTGTTGCCGGTTGTATGTGGGGAATTTCTGGCATTTTTGGTCAGCTTTTTTTCCGTGATTATCATGGTAGCCCACTTTGGATTACATCAACACGTTTAACGATTGCTGGTATTATTTTACTGGTCATGTCTTATTCGCGAGACCATAAGCGTTTTTTTGATGTCTGGAAATCAAAAAAGAACATGCCAACGCTCTTTTTGTATGTTTTTGGTGGAGTTTTCTCTGTTCAGTATTTTTATTATGTTGCCATTCAATTGTCTAACAGTGCCACGGCGACAATTTTACAATATACAGCACCCGTTTTTATTATGCTTTATTTATTCATTTTCCAAAGACAAGTGCCAAAACCTAAATCGGTCTTATTTGTTATTTTAGCAATGATAGGTGTTTTTTTATTGATTACAAATGGAAACATCAAACATCTTTCAATTAGTCCACTTGCCCTTGTGACAGGCCTTCTTGCGGGTGTTGCGGTCGTAATCTATTCTATCATTCCACGTCCTTTATTGGATAAGTATGGGGCGCTCAATATGACTGGATGGGGAATGATGCTTGCGGGAATTGCTTGTAATATCTTTTATCCGGTTTGGCGGATTAATTTCCGAATTGAACCTCTTTCAATTTTTTACGTTTTGACGATTTCTATAGTGGGAACAGCATTGGCTTTTTTGTTGCTTTTAAGAGCATTCCAGCTAATATCACCTCTTGTTGTTTCGGTTGCAACGGCCACTGAACCACTAACCTCTGTCTTTTTAAGTATTCCCTTATTTGGCTTAAAATTAACACTACTAGAAATGGTGGGGATTGTTATGGTTATTGTTTCAGTTATTCTTTTATCAAAATCAGAACAAGCTTAAAAGAAACCAGTAGGTTTCTTTTTCTTATATACAAGATTTTGACTTTTTTCAGAATATTCTATGATATAATAAATGCAAAGATAGCATTTAACATCAAAAATAAAATGAATTGAGGAAAATTTATGATTGAGATTAGAGAATTAACAAAGATGTATGGCAAGCAGTATGCTCTAAATCATCTAAGTTTAACAATTCCAGAAGGTCAAATATTCGGTTTTTTAGGGCATAATGGGGCAGGGAAATCCACAACAATAAAATGTCTGACGAGTATTATTGAACCGACAAGTGGACAAGTTTTAGTTGATGGTTTAAATCTTGCTGAACATCATTCAGAAATCAAAAAAAGAATTGGCTATGTTCCTGATACTCCGGATATCTTTTTACAATTATCTCCTAAAGAATATTGGAATTTAATTGCCTCAGCTTTTGCACTTGAAACCTCTGAAAAGGAAAGACAACTAGAAACTCTTACACGACTTTTCGATATTGAAGGGAAAGAATATCAAACAATTGAAAGTTTTTCTCATGGAATGCGTCAAAAAGTAATTGTCATTGGGGCTCTCTTATCGACTCCCGATATTTGGATACTTGACGAACCCTTGCAAGGATTGGACCCTCAAGCAGCTTTTGATTTAAAAAATCTGATGAAAGCACACGCTGCCCAAGGAAAAACGGTTATTTTTTCTACACATGCTTTAGAAGTAGCGCAACAGCTATGTGATCAACTAGCCATTTTAAAAGCTGGCGAACTAATTTATTCGGGAACAGTTGATGCTTTATTAGATTCAGCAGAAGATCAATCTTTGGAGTCGGTTTATCTCAAAATGGTAGGTCGTCAGCAAGAAGAGCTAAATAGAGGAGACGATGATGAATCTTCAACAAATTAAAAGTCTTTTTAGTGTCAACCTCCTTTATGCCAATCCTCAAGCTACCCAACGTCAAAGAGAAAAAGGTAAAACCAAAAATTTAACCAAATCACTTTTGATTCAATATGGGCTTGTCTCGCTCATCATGTTGCCATTTTTCGGACTGATGATGTTAGCAATTGACTTTCCAAAATATCCGGGATTTTTTACTTTTTATTGTGCTCTGTTTGCCCTGATGACTTTTTCTCAAGCCTTGTCAGCAATTTTAAATATTTTTTATGAGAGCAAAGACTTTCGAGATTATCTGCCTCTCCCTTTTGAAAATGTTAATATTTTTGCTGCTAAATTTTTAGTCGTAATTTTTGTTATCTTACCTTATTTAATGCCTCTTTTGGTGCTTTTTGGAATAACAGGTTTTAGGGCAAACGGAGTGATTGGCCTCTTTCTCGGATTAGTTGGATTTTTTCTGTTTGCTCTATTATTCTTACTGCTTAGTACATGGTTGATTACTTTTTTGGTTCAATCTAAAATATTTCAACGCTATAAAAAAGTTTCCCAGACCATACTATTATTGATTTCAATGGTTGGAATTTTTGCTGGGATTATGTATCTAAATAATGCTCAAACGACGATTAGTGCGACAGGTAAGTTGTTGGATAGAGGAACTTTTCTGCCATTTTTACCTTTTTGGAAATGGTTAGTAAATCCGTTCTCTTTCTATAGTTTATTTAGTTTTCTCTTTTTTATAATCTTATTGATTGCTCTTTACTATGTTTTTACACTTCTAGTGGTTCCAAAAATGTTTAAAATTCTCTTGGAAGAGTCAAAAGAAACGAGAATTGTTCAAAAAAGAAAAATAAGAAGAACGAGAAATTTTACCTCACAATTAAGAATTTATAATCTAGGACTAATTAAAAATCCTACCTTATGGATTCAAATGCTGACAGGATCCTTTATTTTTCCGCTTGCTATGCTGCCCGGTCTTTTATCTAGTGGTCTAAATTTGTCAAAATTGGATTTGAAATTTTTTGCTATTTTTCCTATCATCGGAATTAGTTTAGCTTTTCTGACCATTAACAATAGCTCTCTTCCTTCAATGATTATCTCACTTGATCGGGAAAATTTTAATTATTTTAAAAGCTTACCCATGAAGTTGAATTTCTATCTCAGAGTGAAATTTCATTTTGCCTTTTTTATTCAACTAGTTCTTGATTTAATCTTATCTTTAGTGATTGGTATTTTACTGAAAGTCCCTGTTACCTTGCTCTTTGGGCTGTTAATTGGGAATGTTATTGGGGTATATCTGATTTCACTTCATTATTTTGTCAGAGATTGGCATCTCTTAAATTTAAATTGGACTGCGTTGACTCAACTTTTTACAAGAGGTTCTGGGGGATTTCGGGTTTTTATCATTTTCTTTGCTACGCTTTTGGGAGCAGGAGCACTCATTGGAGCAATTATTGCCCTGATTATCTTTATTCCATATCCTTTAGTTGTTAACCTTGCCCTAGTCCTCCTTTTAGGATTTTCGGTAGGAGTGATACTTCATTTTTATCAGAAAAATTTTTGGAATAATCTCTGATAAAAATTAACAATAAAATTACTCTGCTTTAGGAGTAATTTTTTTATAAAAAAAATTAAGAAAACCCGAATTGCTAGTTAATTTCATTGGAAAATAAATAAGTCGTGCTATCCTAATCTTAAACCACTAAGCATTAGAAAGCGCACGACTTATATGACTTATAATAGCACACTTCCAAAAGTTTTTGTTTATTGGTTCTGTTGCAAAGTTTTCTGATAAGTCTATTTTAGTGTAAAATGAATAAA
>NZ_JBQEIL010000020.1:0-4727 GCF_052102835.1 Vagococcus sp. | reverse complement strand
TTTTTCTCAATTTTACACTAAAATAGATTTTTTGGAAAACTTTGCAACAGAACCGACAGGAGCAATAAGGGATTTTTAATTCTTGAAAAGGGAATGAAAAAGGAATATAATAAAAGTGCTTACAAAGTTAATGAAAAGGAGTTTTTTAAAATGAAAACCCAAGAACTTAATTTAAAACAATTTGTAATGTTGTCTGAAAAGGAACTTCAAGAAATTAGTGGAGGAGGCGGATGGGGTTCTGCTTTTGCAGGATGGCTTGGAGGAATTGGTGTTAAATCAGGTCAAACTGCCCAACAAGTAGTTAATCAATTAAATGTTGTAACGGGCTTTCACGCTTATAATCATAATCCATATGGTAGTGGTGGTACACCAAACGATTGATTGAGAAGTATGTTTACATTGATTTTCTCTAATTTAACAGGAGGTATAATTATTAAAGCGATTTATAAAGATAAGACTGTAGATGTCTGGGAAATAAGTAAAAATAATGAACAACCAGATTGGGTAAAAAATGCTTTTAAAGAAAATTATCTTAGTTGGTATGACGAAAGATTAAAAATTCTAATGAATGGCATCAAACCTTCAGCTAAAAGTTCTTTAAAATTGGGAATTATGGGCTCTGTTGCTGGAAGTTTAGCTGGTGGATTAGCGGGAAACAATATTTATGTGATGGGTGAAATTGGAGATTATTTAGATATAACCAACCGCAAAGTTGTATCTAAAGAAAAATTTTTAAAAAAATATAGTGTTTGAATCAAAACGCTCTTTGAGCATTTTTTTAGGTTTTAAACTGATTTGCTGAGCGTTAGTGTTGGGAAAAATTCGTGAATATAAAAGGAAAACTACGACAAGAAAGTATTTACTAACAATTGTCTGAGCTAGTTTTCTCGACAGTGGTGTCACTATTTTTTTATCCAGGAAGATAAGGAGAATTAGATATTGAAATATTTTGTGACATTTTTGTCTCCAACACAGAACATGGGAACATTGAATTGGCAAACAATGATATTGGATGATTATCTTGTTGATGATTCCTACTGGGAAAATACCAAATTAGAATTATCAAAAGAAGTAGAATGGATTACGCAAAGTGAACTCTACAAAAAAGTAAAACGCAATGATGGTTCGGGTAATGATATTATATTATCGGTACCAGTTAGTGCGGTTTTAGAAATGATAAAATCATTTTTTATACTAGGACACAGTTAATGATATGTTTTGTACTATTCGGTACAAAATGTTTGTATTTCAAAAAAGAAGATGTTAATATAATTATACCAAGTGGTACAAAACAATGTTGTTAGATACAATCTAATCTAACCATTTGAATCTAAAGATATGGAGGTGTACAACTTGAGAAATACGAAAGAAAAGATATTGACGGCTACAGAACAGCTTATATATAAAAAAGGTTATACAGGGACTTCTATTAATGATATTTTAGATGAAACTGCGACAGGCAAAGGGCAATTCTATTATTACTTTGATTCAAAAAAAGAAGCTTGCCTAGCAGTCATCGATAATCATGTTAAAATTTGGCAAACACATTTGCTAAATGGAATCCTATCGAGAGATGAAAGTCCACTGGCAAACTTGAAAGAGATGCTGGATTGGATTTACAGTGATCATGCGCAAAAAAAAATATACTACGGCTGTCCTGTAGGTAATCTCGTTATTGAGCTTTCCGCCCTAGATGAGGATTTTAGAAAACCTCTTGAACAACTATTTTCAGATTTACAAAAAAAAATTGCGGAAAATCTATCAGCTTTAACAGGACTGCTGGTGAAACAAAATCTTCCTGCAGCACATGCAATTATTGCTCAAATTCAAGGAAGTCTTCTACTCTTGAAAGTGACTCAAGATTTAAATGTTCTTGAATCAAATTTTGATTTATTAAAAACTAGTTTTGAAAAAGTGGGAGAAAAATAATGAAAAAATTGGATATGATAGTTATCGGACCAGGTCCTGCCCCGCCTACTGCTGTGATACGACGTAAATCTTTATGTCAGCAGTTGAATCTAAAGAAAAAGTCAAGCTTTTGCAGGCCGATGCGATTCGGAGAGAATATCCCATTGCCGATGTTCAAAAAAGATGGCAAAGTTGTCAAACATTCATAGACGTTCTTCGTAAGGGGATACTTAAGCAACTCATTGCAGAATTATCATAAAAATTTTATATTTAAAGGAGAACAAAATGTTCAATAACAAAAATACAGCATTCGTCGTTACAGACCCACAAGTCGAATTCCTCAAACCAAAAGGTGCAGGCTATGGTCTAACAAAAGATATCCTCAGAAAATATCATACCACTGAGAATCTTACAGAACTCTTCAAACATGCTAAAGCAAAAGGCTATAAAATCTTTATTTCACCACATTACTTTTACGACCATGACCAAAACTGGAAATTTGGTGGTCAAGGCGAACAAATGATGTTGAATAATAAAATGTTCCATCGTGAAAACCAGTATCAAGAAACATTGAAAGGTTCAGGAGCAGACTTCGTGGAGGAACTCAAACCTTACTTGGATGAAAATACTATCATCACAAGCCCCCACAAAATCTTCGGTCCCGAATCAAATGACTTGGCGCTTCAACTCCGTAAAAACGGCATTGATACTGTTATCTTGGCTGGAATGAACGCAAATCTCTGTGTGGATTCACACTTGCGTGAACTCGTAGAATTAGGTTTTCACGTTCACGTTGCAGCTGACGCAACAGGAGCACCTGGTCAAGAAGCCTATGATGCAGCAATAACAAATTTTGGATTTGTTGCAGATCGCACCATGAGTACAGCAAAAGTTCTTGAAGAGCTTTGAAGCAATAGGTAAACAGGCAAATTAAATGAAAATAATATTTGATGAACTAGCTACTGAAAAAATTAAAAGCTTCGGTGCTGTGGTAAATCTATCGTGGATAATAAGTTAGTTCAAAACTAAAATTTGGAGATTTTTAAATGAAAAAAATAGACGTAAAAAATATCGTTGTTGGTTTTGGTAAAGGTGGAAAGACCTTGGCCAAATTCCTTGCTGGAAAAAAAGAAAGTGTCGTCGTTATTGAACAATCAACTCTAATGTATGGTGGGACTTGTATCAACATCGGCTGTATTCCATCAAAATTTTTGATTGTCAACGGTGAAAAAGGTTTGAAATTCACAGAAGCTGAAGAAAAAAAAGCGATGCTTACAGGTAATTTGAATCTAAAAAATTATCACATGATTGCGGATGAAGCAACAGCTGAAGTTATTGATGGCAAAGCAAAATTTGTCTCTGATCACGAAATCGAAGTGATGGATGCTGAGGGTGAAGTCATTGCACAACTAATTGGCGAACGTATCTTTATCAATACTGGCGCGACACCTGTCTTGCCACCAATTCCCGGACTTGTGGACAGTAGAAATGTTGTGACTTCAACTGAATTAATGGATTTGAAGCAGCTTCCTGAACATTTGACGATTATTGGTTCTGGTTATATTGGTCTTGAATTTGCTTCAATGTTTGCAAGTTACGGATCAAAAGTAACAGTTCTTGATATTTTCGATAACTTCCTTCCTCGTGATGATGAAGATATTTCGAAGTTGGTTCGTTCCGACCTTGAATCTAGGGGGATTATCTTTAAGCTTGGCGTGAAGATTGATGCTATTACTGACAATAGCGTTGAAATAATAAATAAAGAAGGCAAAAAAGTTTCAATCTTATCAGATAAAATTTTGGTTGCAACAGGTCGCAAACCCAATACTGCTGGACTTGGACTTGAAAACACTAATATTCAACTTGGTCAACGTGGAGAAATTGTGGTCAACGATAAACTTGAAACCACTGTTCAAAATGTATGGGCACTTGGGGATGTGCATGGCGGTTTACAATTTACTTACACTTCCCTTGATGATTTCCGTATTGTAAGTAATAACCTTTATGGAGATGGTAAGCGGAGTCTGTCTGACCGCAAAAATGTACCAACCTCTGTGTTTATCACACCTGCCTTGTCTAAAGTTGGCCTTAATGAAAAAGCTGCTAAAGCAGCGGGCATCGATTATCGTCTCTTCAAACTTGCTGCGACAGCCATTCCAAAATCAGCTGTCTTGAATCAGTCTAAAGGCTTACTCAAAGCTTTGGTTGATCCAGAGACAGACAAAATTCTTGGTATTACAATTTACGCAGAAGAATCTTATGAAACAATTAATCTCATAAGTCTTGCGATTGAAGTAGGCTTGCCTTACACATTATTGCGTGACAAAATTTACACTCATCCAACCATGACTGAAGCATTAAATGATTTGTTTGCCGCTAAAAATGAAGTAAAGTAAAATAAAATAGTCAAATTTGATGGAAATCGAGTATGAGTTACTGACATACTACCAATAACTTTTTATATCTTGATAATTAAAACGAAAGTTTTTAATAGTTATTTTAAGTCAATTTAATGAATTGCCCGATTACCCTTGAAAAGTTGAGCAATATGAGCAGATTATGACAGTTTTATGAGAAGATGAGAGTGTTTATCTTTCTTAATTAAACGAGATGACAAAAAAACGAAGTTGTGATAAAATAAGGGTAAAGAAAAAGGAATTGCGCTAACAAGTCCTAGTGTATCCGATTAAAAGTCGGTGGCAGTATAATGTTCTAAGAACCGTTAACTGATGTGTACCCCAAAAGTTAGACTTTTTATCCAAGTAGAAATACTTGGATTTTTTTAATTGTTTTGGTAATTCAAGCGAAATTGAATTGGA
>NZ_JBQEIL010000019.1:0-5420 GCF_052102835.1 Vagococcus sp. | reverse complement strand
ATAGAAGGATTGTCTATTTTTCTTCTTCCAAAGATCATAGAGGACTTTGCTGTACCCTTGCACCCAACGATAAATCGTAGTATGACAAACATTTATTCCACGATCATATAACAATTCCTGAACTTCACGATAGCTTAGATTGTAACGCAGGTAGTAACCAACAGCGACAATAATGACGTCTTTTTTGAATTGTTTGCCTTTAAAATGATTCATTACTCTGTCCTCTCTGTCTTTTTTCTCAATTTTACACTAAAATAGATTTTTTGGAAAACTTTGCAACAGAACCTTTTTGTCAATTCGATTTATTTAATGAAAAAAAAACAGCTTTCTTACGCAAGCTGTTTTTTTAAAATAGTGTTATGGGTAAGATTTATCGCGTTCCCCATTTTGTCGATTTCAATGTGAATAGTGCATAGAATCTAACAGGTAATAAAATTAGTACGTGCATAAAGCCATAGATAACAAAGAGTAAAAATCCAACATCTTTAGTTCTATAAATACCATACAGTGAACGGAAAATAGCAATCAGAATCAAAATAATCAAATACTGATATAAATGTCCGAAATTCTGATACAAAATTGTTTGGACAGCCATAGCGATTAAAGACACAACCAACATAAACGGTAAGATAAATTGCATGACCAAATCATACATCATATAAGCAGGATGCTTATGTGCAAACTTAATCGTCCAGAGCATCTCACGATAGAAACTTTTATTCCATCTTACTTGCTGTTTGATATACCCACCAATTGTTTCAGGAACAAAAGTATAAACTTGACTATCACTTTGGAAAGCAACTTCATGGCCTGCTTCAAGAACCAAATTTGTCAAATGACGGTCATCTCCATAGGTACAATTTTCGCCTAAGAAATATTGTGTAATGTACTTCTCTTTAACTTCCTCAATTATTTCTTTACGATAGGCTGAAAATGGTCCAGAGCAACACATGACAACGTGAAAGCGGCTTTGAGCTGCTCGCTCTTGGTGAAAAGCAGACCAATAGCGATACGTAATAAGACGTGTTAAGATGTTTGTATTCTTGTTTTCGACTCGAACATCACCTGTGACAGCACCAACTTTCTTATCAGCAAAACGCTGAATTAATTTTTCAACAGCATTCTCATCATGTAGTAAGGTATCTGAATCCACTGTGACAATAATATCACCTTTAGCAATATCAAATCCAAGTTTTTGACAGTGACGCTTGCCTTTGTTTTCATCAGGCAATAAAATTTTAACATTTGGATTCGATTGATAAGTGTTATAGACTTTTTCAATCAATTCTTCACGATTTTTTGAGCCGTCATCAACAACAATAATCTCTATGTTAGCTATCTTTTGTGCCACAATAGAATCAATACAATTCTTCAAAATTTGTGGTACTTCGTTATAGGCAGGCACTATCACCGAAACACTAGCTTGATATTGACTATGAAAATCCTTAAATGCTTCCTTGTTCTGTTTTCTATGGTCACTATGACATAAAATAATCTGAAATACAATGTGCGAAATAGCAAGCACACCATAAACCAATAAAAATATACTTAAAAAGTTTAACATCTTCTCTCCATTAATCCAGTTGATAGACTTTATATTTTAATCTCTCACAAATACATCGTGCGTGTGCAATTTATGTGCAACGTCGCGCAGACTTTCATCCCATCGATTGGCAACTATAATCTCAGCCGCTTTTTTAAAGTCTTCTAAACTATGCACAAGTTGAATTCCCTTAAAATTTGGCACACTCAAAGTTGGTTCGTAAATAACAATTTCAACACCCTTAGATTTTAGTCTCGTCATAACATCTTGAATCGCACTATATCTAAAGTTATCGCTACCATGCTTCATCGTTAAACGATAAATACCGACTGTTTTAGGATTTTTTTCCATAATCTTATCAGCAACAAAATCTTTTCGAACATCATTTGATGCAACAATCGCTGAAATTAATCTCTCAGGGACTTGACGATAATTTTGTTTTAACTGCTTGGTATCCTTAGGCAAACAATAGCCACCATAACCAAAACTTGGGTTGTTATAGTGAGAACCGATGCGCTCATCTAATCCCAGTCCTTCAATGATTTGTCTAGATTCAAGTCCATTTATCTGCGCAAAAGTATCCAATTCATTAAAATAAGCGACACGAAGGGCTAAGTAAGTATTGGCAAATAACTTGATTGCTTCCGCCTCGGTTTCACCCGTGTATAGCACAGGCACTTCCTTATCCCAGACATTTCTCAAAAATAAAGCACCTATTTCTTTTGCTGCATCAGTTGTATCACCAATGATGATCCTAGACGGATAAAGATTGTCATACAGTGCTGTTCCTTCCCTCAAAAACTCAGGACAAAAAATAATAGTTTGAACACTTGGAAATTGTTTTTTTAGGGTTGCAACATAGCCGATTGGAATCGTAGATTTGATAATGAACTTCGCATCAGCTTTGATTTGAATTGCTTTTTCAATCACGTCTTCAATAGACGATGTATTAAAATAATCTGTTGATTCATCATAGTCTGTTGGCGTTGCAATCACCAAATACTCTCCATGTAAAACCGCCTGCTCAAAATCACTAGTATAGCTCACATTCGAACGTTTCTCTTTAATAAATTTCTCGATGTAATCATCGATTAAAGGTGAGCCACCTTGTTCCAATAATGTTATCTTGTGACTATCAATATCATAGCCCACCACCTCTTCATGCTGACCTAATAACAATGAATTCGCTAGACCAACATAACCTAACCCAAATACCGATATCCTCTTTTTCCCATTGATTCCCAATCTTGTTTTTTTCCTTTCGATAATTAATAAAAATAAGCAGTACAGCTCATTATATGATAATATTTTTCGACAAGTTCCTTGTTTTTTAGAAGTATTAAGTCAAAAAAAGAGGAACAAATTCACAAAATAATAGATGCGATGCTAATTTCAAGATATTTTGAGGCAAAAAAAAATCATCTACCTCATAAATGAAATCTCAGCCTGACTATTGCTGTCCCAATCCGTTGTTTTTTCTGTGGAGCATTGATAAGTTTTCTTTTCTTTATCGTAAATTTTGTTGCCTTGTTCATCATAGTGATAAACTTTTTTTTGACGAGTTCCCCAATCCCCGTTTTCTTTTCTTTTATTTTTTACACGAGAAAAGCGAGTTTTTTTCAACACCTTCAATCTGAAAGATTGGCATTTTATACCATGATTTTTCATGGTATATAAATTCGCCATTATACTCTATAGGGATATCTTACCACTTTTTATAAGTATTTTCAAATTATATGTTTACATTCCTAACAGTAAATTTTTGTCTTAAAAAAATAAAAAAGCCACCAACTTATTGTCAGCAACTTTTTTATTTTAAAACTTAAATCAAATCATCAATCGGCACAGATTGGTATTTCGTGGTTAAGCCGTAGTCCCCACTCTGCTTGCACCGCTTCGTTTTTTTATGTGGCATAGATGCGTCAACCACTCATCAAGAAATTAGACTTCTCTATGGAACAATTTAACCGCATGCTCTGCGTGTCAGTTTTCTTTAAACTCATTATAGCATAAAGTCTCCCTGTTCGCTTTTGTCGCTCCGCTTGTACACCTCAATTGAAAAAATCGGACGTTCTGCCTTTAGGAAAAATCCCTTGCGGTCGTGGTTACTTTGATTTTTTTGATAGAGTTAAGTATTTATCTCTTCCGTCAAATGGAAAGATAGCACGTATGGCAGACTCAAACACACCTTTAGCGATTACTTCTAGTTCTTCCAAGTCATCTTGAATATCAACGGTTATATGATTACTTCTTTCCCAGTCAATTGTACATTGAATTGTATGTTCTCCAAAGTCAACATCAAATTCTTTGGTTTGATTTCTATGTATTACCCCAACATATTTATCGTCTATTAAGACTCTGTATGCTCTTAATTTGTTAGCACCTTTTGACGTCCTCGATAATCTTATCTTTGGCATGATTTTATCCTCACTTCCAAAATTTCCACCATTTTTTTGTTCTTCTTTGGGTTCTGTTGCGAAGTTTGAAAATCAAACGCGCCCTCTCTGAACTCCAAATATCTTAGGCTGTTATGCCCATTAATACCTTTTATATTTCATTGTTATCATTCTCTCTTAAAAATTTATAGTATTTAAATTAAAATCCCTATCGTAAAAATAAAAATATTGTAGTGATAGAATCGACTAAAGTATCAAAAATTGATTTGATTGTCTTCTTCTGTCCATAGGTCTTTTTTCTTTTCAAAACACACCTCCATTATTTATAAATTACCCGAATTGCTAGTTAATTTCATTGGAAAATAACTAGCAATTCGGGTAAGCTCTATATTATTAATTAAAAAGATTATGAAAAGTATTCTCTATTTTAAAACATTTTTCCTAAATGATTTAAGGTTCCTTGTCTTCTTTTAGTTCTTGATACTTTTCAGCAGTTAGAAATCCTTGTTTCTCTAAAAGTTTCGTTGAGTTTTTAAGGTTTAAATCAGTAGTAATTGGAGTGTCAATTTCAGACATAATTTCTTGATATCTGTTTAAGTTATTTTTAGATAATTTATTAAAATTAACTTCTATCGTTTCAAAAATGACCGATTTCTCATATTTTTTTGTTGTTATTATTCCACTAATATTTTTAAGTTTATCAGTAACACTTGAATAGTTGCCATTTCTTTTATTTATATATGGAGTAGATACAGTTGTATTTTGCTTAATTATTTTATCATTTCTATAAGTATAAGTTACATAACGTGTGGGTGTTTTAAAGTCATCATAGTGAATAAATTCTGCTTTTGCAATCGAAATGGTCAGATATATCCGAAAGATTACTGCAATCAGTAAAAAAATTCCTATGATGATTATAATTGAATTTTTATATTTTTTTATTTTATTTATAGAAATTGGCAAATTGATTTCCTCTATTCCTTATTTATTGTTTGCTGCATCAATGATTAATTTTTTATTTGAATCTGGACCACCTAAGAAAATATTTTTATTTGTATTATATTTTCCTTTTACTCCATTAACAAATTCTTGTGCTCCAAAGCTATGTACGATAAGACGTCTTAACTTTTTATTATTTTTCAAATTACCAAAAATATTGAGAGAGTTCCGAACCTGAAAATGAGCATATACAGCATTCTCTTTACTGTCGTAACCATTAGAACTACCAGTGACCTCATCAAATCTATGAAGTGGGTCATTCATTCTTACATAAACATAATATTTATACCCGAATTGCTAGTTGATTATTTAGCCATGACTTGATACCCGATAGAATATCTTAAAGTCTCTGGTTCCAGTGATTTAGCTGATTTTAACAGTAAAGAATACGCTAAAAGTATCATCTCTAATTTCAATTGAAAACCTTGAGGCGAACTTTATCAGTACAAGTCCATGTCCGGTCCCTAAATCTAGTATAATAC
>NZ_JBQEIL010000018.1:0-7321 GCF_052102835.1 Vagococcus sp. | reverse complement strand
CCCTATAATCTAGAATTTGGATTATAGGGGCTGTTTTTATTTGATTTCTTAGGGGCTATTATCTAATTATAGACCCTGTTTGGATGTGTGAAAATAATTTATCCATCATCTTGTCATAGCTGTCAACAACGTCATATGTTACTTCACTATTAGAAATGATTTTAAAATGTTGACGTGCGGCTTCGATTTTAGCATTTTCAACACCTTTTAAATTTAATTCGATATTTTCCGAAACACCTTTAGTTTCGGCAATGAAATAGACATGTTTGTGATCCGGTTCGTTCAAGACAACAGCCCAGTCTGGATTATATTTGCCAACTGGCGTATTTATATAGAAACCACCAGGCAACTTAACATACATTTCAACATTCTGTTCGACGTCTAGATCACTAGCAAATCTTTTTTCCACTTCAGAATCCACTCGAACTTTATCATATAGATGTTTTTTCGCATCAAAGACATTTTGCCCCATAATTCCTTGAATATCACTATTGGCAAATATGGCATCTTCATCCCATACTTCGTCTAATTTGTTGTAAACAATATGAGAAATAATATTTTGTGCTTTCACAGCGTTAATGATGTTGCTAATTTGTACAATGAAGTTTTCAGGATTTGATTGATATTTTGCGAATTGTTCTGGGTGGATACCACTTAAAATATATGCAACTGTTTTGCGAAGTAATCCTACATTTTGAGAAACTTCTCCAATTAAATCATATTTAACAGTATTTACCGGACTATATATATCAGTTGTTCGCTTACCATCTACTGTAAATACTGTCCCTGTATCAGTAGCTTGCATATTTCCTTCAGTGATACGTGCTTTTAGTGTTTTAACAGTTAATTTTTTATTGATAAGTTGAATCGACTTTTCAATAATTTCTTGATCATCAAAATCGACAGTATAGTAAGATTTACGGTTGATTTTTGACCATAAATTTTTAAATTCTTTACTTGCATATTTTTCACGATTTAATTTCAAAGTAGTTCGTTTATTCTCATTCTCAATCGGTAGATCTTTGAGGTTGTATACACTATTTATTAATTTTTGAATTGGAAGGGCGAATACTTGAAGCTCCTCATCTAAAACTTCCTGAATAGCCTCTAGTTTTTCTGCATCTGAAAGTTTTTGGTAAGTAACAGAAGTTTGCTTATTTTTTTCGATCAGTTTCCCTGTTTTTAAACAGGCCCATATTTCGGCTGCCTGCGTATTATCAACCACCATTTTTGCAGTCACTTGTCCATTGCTGTCTTCTACAACAAGTTCTCGCCCTTCAAATAATTTAGGTTCGATAAGTTTTGGTCTATTTTTAATTGCATCAGCTATTTCTGATTGAAGATCTCGAGCGAAGGATTCGTAGCTCTCGTTGGCGATAACAGTCAACACATTTACTTGTTGCACCTCGTTTTCACCCAAAGATTGTTCATCTTGGCGATCACCTTTTTGATTTACCGCTAAACGTAATCCACGTCCGATTTCTTGTCGTTTTTTAATATCCGATGAAGATTGACGTAATGTCGCAATTTGGAAAACGTTCGGATTATCCCAACCTTCTTTTAGCGCTGAATGAGAGAAAATGAATCGAACAGGCTCTTCAAATGATAATAGACGCTCTTTATTTTTCATAATCAGGTCATATGCTGAAATGTCATCACTCGATTCACTACCACGTTTGATTTTGCTATCAACAGATTTTCCTTTTTTATCGATTGAAAAGTATCCAGCATGAACCTTTTCTGGAGATTCCAATTCACGTTCAAGATAAGTTCGATATTTTTCATCTAATAAAGTATCTGTTAATCGATCTCGTACAATATTTTCGTATTCTTCTTCGAAAATTCTTGCGTACGTACCTTTATGATCAATAGCTTCATAATCTTTATATTTAACTACTTCATCAATGAAAAATAAGGATAATGTTTTAATTTCACGCTTGAACAGGCTTTCTTCTTTAGCAAGATGAGAATGGATGGTCTCACGAATTTGTATGCGTCTTAAATCCTCATCATTGGTATTTCCAACAACTTCTCCAACAGATAATTTTTGTCCATTCGTAAACTCAACAAATTGATCCACCGCATTAATTTCTGAAACGACAAAGCCACTATTGTAAGATTCTATTTCACCCGAAAGAGGGTAAATATTGTCTCCTTTATCTAACAACTTTGATGTCTTTACGACATTCCCTGTAGCGGATAACTTTTCAAATTGAATACGTGCTTTTAATGCCGGTTTCTCTTTAATAGCTTCGAGATACAGGGAACCACTAGAAGCGTTTGAACCTGATATTTCAATTCCTTTCACCGCTATTTTTTTTACTAAATGTTTTTGATATGCATCCACAGCGTCCAATCGATAAACCATATTGTAGTTGTCCCGATGTGTCGCTGAATAATTAATGAAAAATAAAGGGTTAAACTTTGCTAAGCCAACACGTGTAGCATTCAGTTCGGCCTTTGATCCGTTTCCTAAAACTGATTGCGGTTCATCAATAATCATAATCGGATTCGTCGCTGCAATCACATCAATCGGACGGCGTCCACGGAATTGATCTAATATCATATCAATTCTTCGTGCGTCTGCCCCACGTGCATTAAAAGCCTGCGTATTAACAATCATCACATTGATTCCAGCATCACTCGCAAAGGCTTCGATTTTATCCAGTTGACTAGAGTTATAAATAAAGTAACGAATACCGATGCCGTATGCTTGTTTAAAGTGTTCGGACGTAGACTCAAATGTTTTAGCAATTCCTTCACGAATAGCAATACTCGGAACGACAATAATAAATTTCGACCAACCATATTGCTTGTTTAATTCAAACATTGTTTTGATATACGTATAAGTCTTCCCAGTACCCGTTTCCATTTCCACTGTTAAAGTCAAACTATCTCTCGAGTTATCAATTTTTGTATTTTTATCTTTACCGCCAATGGACATCTTAACAAGTTTATTATCAGTAAGTACACCATTCTTTTTTTGGGTTGCTTGAATATTTTTTAAAAGATCCCTATCCGATAATGAAATATTTGAATTTTTAAATCCATTGACAATATCTAAAATAATATTTTTTTCATATCCTATGTCCATCATGTAAGACAAATTAGTTTGTCTAGGTTGTCCTTCAAAAATAGAAGTAACAGCTTCTACAGCATCTAATTGAAATTGTTGGTTCTTATACTGAAGTTTCATCTTTGATCCTCCAGATTCATTTGATAAGTTCGCATCAAATCACCTTCACTTTCGTATCAGGACTGATAATACGGAACTGTTCCATCACATTTACCTTTTGAGCTGATTTATCAAAAGTTGATTCTTTGAAGACTGCAAGCAACGGTTTTAATGTGGCAATTTGGCGTGTTAATTCATCTGTTAAGTTCTCACCAAAGTAGCAAACTACACCAGATAATTCACCTAAATAGTCATATTTGATAATTTTTTCATTGTTCATAGCATCAATCGTAATTGGTCGATTATATTCTAATGCACCGTCTACTAACACGTCATAGAGTAAGTCATAATCCGAACGGTTATCAGAGTGATTATCAATATCTTTTAGCAAATCTAATTGATCGAGTTCACCTGCTGTTTTAAAGACATCTTCTTTTAAACCTGTTGAATCCACTTTCAAGGCACGGAAACCACTTTTATCACCAATTTTGGCAGCAGCACGACGAATTCGTTCTCGAGAAAGTTGATCAATCGTCGTATATCCTGCCCTTCGTGCTTCTGAATTGTCAGGTGTTACTTCATCAAGGGTACCGAGGATAAACTTACGATTACCACCATCTTCGGCGTTTAGTTGCATTACTGAATCTGCTGTAGTACCTGAACCTGCAAAAAAATCAAAAACCGTAATATTTTTACTGCTAAACAACGTTAAAAATAATTTAATTAAATCAGTACTCTTTGGCGAAGAAAATACCTCACGGTTATCAAAAAGTAATTTGAGTGTTTGTTTGGCCTTTGTGGTAGTTAGATCTAGATGATAATCAGTAGGTTTATTGTTAATAATCGCTTGATACTTTAAATTGGTTACGATACTTTTTAATCTTTTCGTTGTACTAAAATTTTTTTCAAAAATTTTAGTATCTGTAAACTGTAACGAATTAGTCTCAAAAAGTTCCATAAATTTATCTATAGAGTACGTATTTTCTACAAATTTATTATTTGTTTCTGAAATATATCGAATATATCCTTCACCAATTAATTCATTATCAATATCGAGTATGTCCTTCTCTTTTCTAAAATGAATTTTCTGTTTTTCAGGCTGATAGTAAACGCTGTAATGTTTTTTAGAACTGTAGTTAGTAACTACATCATTAAATTTATTTTCCCCTACCAGAATGCGTTTTCCGCTATTATGAACGAAATTACCATTCTCATCTTTAATCATTTCTGTGGATCTTTTCGGTATGTTTTCAATAAATTTAGATTCATTAATTTTTTTAGCGTATAAGATGACAAACTCACTGCTAACGGAAATAAACTTAGCGTTTTTTCTGCCTTTAGGATTATTTTCGACTGATAAATTCCCAATAAAATTATCCTCACCAAAGATTTCATCCATTAACAATTTTAAATTTGCTTGTTCGTTATCATCTATAGAGACAAAAATAACACCTGTATCCGATAACAGATTTCTAGCTAACTTTAAGCGTGGATACATCATAGTTAACCAATCAGAATGGTAGCGACCATTGGATTTTTCATTCTTTACTAATCGATTCCCATCTTCATCTATAATTCCTTCTGATACGTCATTTTCTTTTTGCGTTTTTTTGAAGTTATCTTGATATACAAAGTCCTTACCTGTGTTATAGGGTGGATCAATATAAATCATATCTATTTTTCCAAGATAAGATTCTTGCAATAATTTCAACGCTTCCAGATTATCCCCCGTAATAAATAGGTTCTCCGACTTTTCAAAGTTCACACTTTCTTCTGGCTGTACACGTAGTGTTTTAGTGGTTGGAGCTGCAGCTTCAAAATAAGCTTTTGCTTTTCCGTTCCACGTAAAATCGTAACGTTCTTTTTGTTCTTCTGCTTTAACAAATAAATCACGTAATTCATTTAATAATTCAGGATCTACTTGACATGAATTAACATCAGATAAGTTAACTTTTTCTGGTATATCAGGCATTTCTTATTCTCCTTTAGCTTTGGCTAAACGCTGCTCTAATGCATATCTTTCTCTAGCCAAGAGTTGTTTTTTATTAATTTGGACTGTTCTTTTAATTTGATTGTTGATTCGATCTATTTCGGATTCCAATTCATGCAATAGCTGTATTTTTTCAACTTGTTGTTTCAATGGTTAATTTGCTATGTGCTTTTAGTTCTTTTTTTAAATCATCCACTACAAGTTCATCAATATTATTAAAATTTTTCATTTTCTCCCAACAATCTTCTAAACAATATTTTCCTTACTTACCGAATGACCACCAACGTCGCTTTTTATTATTTATCTCTATATCTTTGGTTTCGTCAACAACCTTGGATGAATTAGCAGATGTTGATTGAGTTGTTAATGATTTTAATTCATTGATTTCTTCTTTATATTCTTCAAGTAATTTTTTATCTTGTAAGGCTAAACGTTGTTGCTGGTCTAATAGCTTATGAAGCTCTTTTTTTTCTGATTGGAGTTCGGACACTAGATTCCTTAAAAATAAAATCTCTTCATTCCCCTCTGGATTGTCATCAACTGAATTATTCACGTTGTCGTCAACAAAAACTTTTTGTTGACGTTTTTTAGTTGACGTTTTGTTAAAAAAAGCATTCTTAATAACTTTTTGACCATCAACGTCAACGTAAACGGTATTTCCTTTTTTTGACGTAAATTGACGTAAATCTATTGACGATTCTTTTTTTATTTTTTGCCATACAGCTTGCTTTGAAACACCTATTTCATCCGCAATTTCTTTTATGGTTTTTAAATTTTCACTCATGGATTTCTCCTTTACCTCGAACACTTGCACGTTCTGATTGTTCAAGGTCTTGTAATTTTACAGTTGGTAAGTATTGTTCAATTGCCTTTTTAAGATACTTTGCAATGTTCCCTTTTGAATAAGGTTCTTGCTTCTCACGAACGTATGAGAGGTGCTTTTTGACCCCCTCAAGTCCTCGTAATGTTTTGAGTTCGTCATACTTTGGATAAACATTTTTTTGCAAGCCAGCCATAAGTGATGTATCTGTCATTTCATAAGGCGATAAAAGGAAATTTTCAAGCAATAACCTTGTATATATACTTTCTAACGCTTTACCTGCAAGTGTTTGGTTTGATAATTCTTTTTCGGCTTTCGCTTCCTTGTAGGTCTTGTCCTCTAGCTTATAACTGTTATCGTCTGCTCGACGTTTTTTCGTGATATGAAAGACAATAGAATCAATGCTTTTACCTTTTTTCACTTTCTCATAGGCAATATTAAATGAGGTCCGATCATTGATTTCTTCAAGGGGTTTATCTAAAACTTTCTTGCTAAAGTTAGTGAATAATTTGTATTCATTGACCGTGTCCGTCATTTCTCGTAATTCTCGCATGGAAATTGAAGGATTGCGGTAGGCTTCCACTTGTTCTTCTCGGCGCCCGCCCTTGTAACTATAATGCTCGTACTGGTTATAATTCATAGATAACCAGCGATACAAGATAATGGAATACTTGCTATTGAGTTCTGCAAGATCAGACAAAGCGTGTTGCGTGAAATTTTGTTTTAAATTGATTAAATACGGCATAATTTCAGGACTAAATCGGATCGTTACCTCATCATGATAATCCGTCCACTTAACATAGGGAATTGGCACAATATTTTCAAATTCAAATCCATGTTCTTTTTTTTCTTTAATTTTGAAAAAGGCTTGTTTCTGCATATTCTCGACTGCCTGTTTAAAACGTGTGTGTTTATTGCTGTCGTCCACTTTAAAAAAGGCAAACAGTTCTGCTTTTGACAAATAAACCGTATGATCTTTTGGTGGTTCTTCTGTATCAATGCACGATACGGCTAACTCAAACATTTTGAGTGGGGTTTTATCCATTTTGGCAATGCTGGTAATTAAAGAATTATGCTCCACTACTTTTCGTTTTGATAATTCATTCAAAGTCTGTACCTGCTTTTTGTTTTTTTCATTTTCTGTTATAATAGACATAAAGATACGCTCCTTTGCGTGTTTGATGTAAGCATGAAGAAATTCCAGCCAAAGAATTTTTCTTCATGCTTTTATTATACCACAATACAAGTAGTTTTATTTATTTTTTCTACTCATATACATAGTTTTTTCTACTCATATACATAGTTTTTTCTACTCATATACATAGTTTTTTCTACT
>NZ_JBQEIL010000017.1:0-10528 GCF_052102835.1 Vagococcus sp. | reverse complement strand
GTTGAAGAAAATAAAGACCTTATAATTTTTGTACAGAAAAGTGTTGCCAATTCAAAAATAGACTTTAGCTACATGACCTTCTCTATTCGTCTTATCTCCAAGTTGTAAATTATCTCGCAATTTTTTCATTGCTATAATACGATTCCCATCTATTTTAGCAGTCTCTGAAAAACTAATTTGATTACTTATTTTCTGCAGAATAATTACTGTCCAAGCAATTTCCTTTTGTTCCACTGTCCAGTTACTTTGCCACATTGCTCTCTTCGCACTGCGATGATATTGTCCTAAGCCTAAGAAAACTCCTGTTGGTAAATATTTACTATCGCAAACAATTAATTCAATATGATATTGAGCAAATTTAGCTAAAATACGACTACTTATGGAGGTATCTTCACCTTCTAAAATAACGCTTTCAATGTCAATTAAAGGAATAACAAATACATCTCCTTCTTTTACAACTTCTAAATTATCTAGTTTAACTCTTAATGTCGCTCCATTCTTTATAAAAACCGTTCTAAATCCCATATCACACCTCCTAGTTTAATACTACAAAAAAAACACCACCCTATTGGTGATGTTAAATTCGGCATAAAGCCTTATTTTTGTAGATTCTCAATAATTTCTTATCAGTAAAATTATAAGAAATCTCGTATTCCGTCGAATACGACACCTCTTTCACTACGATTTTAGTATAGCATAATTCATGGAACTTTCAAATATTTTATTCAGGAATAATATTTTTTAAGGTTTCTTTTTTTACACGATAGCATTGTCCTAAATAATTCGTATTAATCTTTGAGATTTTCATATTAGATTGTAACCTTTTAATAAATTGACCACTAGATACTTTACCAAAAATCGGTAATATTTCATTTTTATCCCATTTAGCTTTATCTAACGGTTTTAACTCAAAGTAATTAGAATTACTATTAACTCGAGAACTAAACAAACCTTCTAACCTTTCATCCTCATCTTCTATGATGACACGATCCCTTCTATAAAGACTAAAATAAAACTCACTGTTTATAGAAATTTTTTCAGAGAGCTTTAACTCATTATATAGAGTTTCTGGCACTCCATACTTTCCTTTGATGAATTTTAAATGACTATACTTCAATCCAAGCAACTCAAAACAATCTAATTCATTGTTATAATACACATCTGTGCGCCAAGGATTTAAAGTTAATAATACTGCTTGCTTATTATTATTTGTTCGTTCAATTTTATTACCAAACTCATCCTTAGTAATATTAATATGACTTCCTAATTTTTTATTATAGTACTTCATATTACGAATATAAGGACCATTTCCTTTTTTAGAATATTTTCTAATTGCTGGAACATCATTATTTGTACAATATCTTTCAAAAGGAGAGCGGTCTACACGCTTTACTTTTCCATTTTTATCTTGAATTTCTTCATAATCAGGATACTCCTCAATAATATCACATAATATTTTATAGGTTTCAACATCTTTTGTTTTGGCTAATAGTTTATCTTGATACTTTTTAAAAGTTTCCCATCCCTTCACTGAATAGATATCTTTAATTTTATCTAAAGTGTAGGTGTCCTCCGATCTAACTTCTTTTCCTCTCTTTACTGCCACATTTTCAACTTGTCGGGTTGAATAAATGGTCGCATCGCTTACTTTACGATTGAATTTCCGATCAACTTGGTGAAAAAACTTAATTTTAGGATATAAAATAGTGGGGGTTAACTGACCGATAAAATGCTCCCACTTTGGCACGTACGCATGTTTTTCATAATAATTCATTTTTTTATAATCACTAAATAAAATAATTTCCCCAGTATCTTTATCGATTATCTTTTTTGTCCCATCTTGATCGTACTCATAACTATTTCTAACGATATTTATAAATGGACTCACTGCACAAAGTGTGGCATCCACCGCATGATGGTGGTGTGTTTCTCTTGTTTTTTCTAAAGCCTCTCCCCATTTTTTACGTAAGGTATGTGTATACCCCCCAGTTACCACTTGCACTTTTGCTTCAGAAGTACTAAAGAAACTTTGGATGGTATTTAGGACAACACGACTGGCATATCTTGTATCATTCAGATTTCTTGAAATAAACTGTTCTCGAACTTCTGGATCAAAGACATTCCTTGTTTCAAGAAGGTTTTTTTTCTTATGTTTCTTTTTAAAAGTTGACATTACCCACGTCTCATACTCACTCCATGTTTGGCCCAACTTAGCCCCATCTTGATAAGCTTGATAAGGCGTCCTTTGTCCTTTTTCCTGATTTGCTTGCGCTTTAACAAGAACTTTATTATTCATAGAATCATCTAAGCTAATAGATAATGGAATAACATGATCTATTTCAGTTTCATTAGTCACTAAAGCTTCAGGTTTGATCACTTCACCAGAGTAAGCACAACGTCCTTGTTGTTCATAGTAATACCCTAATTTAGCAGCAAATCCTTTTTTCCTTAGTTCGTATTCAAACTGAGCTTCACTCCAGGCAGATTGCATTAAGAAGTATTTTTGACTTTCTTTTTTTCTATCTGCATTTGATTTTTGAATGTTTTTTATTGTCTTTTTCTGGTCATCTTCATTTTTGTCCCGAGGCATTTCTATTGTGACATGACTAATTTGATTTTTTCCGTAACGATCAATTAAGTCATTCATCACATGAAACGATTGGGCCACAGATTTACTTACTGTCGGGTTATAAATATTTTCTACCACTTCTTTTACTGGTAATTTACTGTAAGAAGAGTAAGTATTCCTTACATTTGATTTAATATTCAATTCTTCAAGAACTGTGTTTTGTTCCATCGGATAGGCAAGCATCATAGGAATCATTTCATTAAGAGTCTTTAGTGAAAAACTGTGCCATGAACTGTTACTTGACTTCTTTTTGAATTTTTTGAAGTTAGTACAGATAATTTTTTTAATGGATTTATCTAAAGTTGGCAGTTCTAAATTTAACGTATTGTTAATCCCATCTAATTCCGTATTTAAAGTCATTACTTTAGCAATACCATCTACTATTTCTCTTGATAGGTCATTTAGCTCCACCTCATTCTCACGAAATATCTTCCGCCAATCACGGTAAACTTTCAATGTATGAATTTCGGGGCGGTCATTTTTATCTACACGCCATCCAGTAATATCTTTCCTTTGATAACCTAAAAATTTAGCTAGATCATTAGACCCAAAACGAGTCAAATCTGAATTCATTAAGTGGTCTAAAACTAACTGCTTTTCTTTTTCGGTTAGTTTTTTATTTTCACGAGGTAACGTTAAATTATTTAAATCATTTAAAAGATTAAATATCTGAGCAGACAAACTACTTGTACTTGCCCGAAGTTCTCCCTGAATATCAGTTCCAATTAGTTTATCAAAAATATTTTCAGCAGGATGACCAGTCTTCTTAAAGTCCGCCCATCTACCATAAGGACTATTATTAGCTATATTTCCTGGTCCATGATAATACGGACGTTTTCGATAAACTAATCCCGTATCTTTGCCCACCCCTTTCTTTACAAACTGCTCAATAAATTCTTTTGTTATGTCTGGATAGAATACTTGTTGCATACTAAAAATTCTCTCTAATTCATTCGCATAAGACTTTACTGTGAACACATTTAACTGATAATTTCCTGAAACATCGATACCCGTTCTAACACGACCATTTTCATTTAATCTTTTTAGTTGAATCTGACCAGGTGTCAACTCTTTTAATAGTTCACTATTTTTCAATACTTGATTCTTATAGTCCTGATTCTCTTTCGCACCCTCTTTACTATCTTCATCTAGGTAACTGATTCCTCTTTTTTTAATAATGTGTATCACCACACGGTAAATTTCTGACTTTGTCAATTGTTCCGTGAGTCCTTTTACCCTTAATTCATAAGGATTTATATTTCTTAAATTTTTATCTTCCAGTATATCAAGAGTTGCTAATATTTTTTTTGCATCATTTAATCGTGTTACACGTCTACCAACAAGTCTTCTAGCTCCACGACTTGTTCTTGTGACAAGATTATTGGCACTATTCCTGGAATTAAATAGTGATACCCCTAAATCTAAAATTTTTCCATTTTGATCGTCTATTACTGACCAGCCCACACTAGCAATTCCAATATCTAAACCGATACTATACATAACTTTTTCTCCACATCTATTAAATTTTTTAAATAAAAAACGTTATTATTTCTTTTAGTTTATCATAGTTAATTAACATTGTTAACATTCTATTAAATTGTTTATGGCTTCAATAATTTATAAAAGTAGCCAGTTAAGACACACAGATTCAAATATACATATTGAAGCAGGAGCAAACATTAAAAGACGGATTGGACCATTTAGATAGTCAAACGACTATGAATATCTATTTCTATGTATCCAAAGAAAAGAAAGAACAAACCATAGATATATTTATTCAATATGTTGAATTTAAAGCTAACCCGTATTCACTATACACAAAAAGGTCTCACAAACATTAATACATCACTGATGTATCAACATTCATAAGACCTAATCTGTTTGTAATATGGAGGCGGCGGGAGTCGAACCCGCGTCCAAATATATCGCCACCCAGGTTTCTACGTTCATAGTCATACGATTTAAATTTCGCGCAAACCTATGCCGTACAACAAGCCTTGGTTATTGCTAGCCTGATAAGCTCTTTTAAATTTTACAGACGGAAAAATTTAATGTATCCCACTTCATTTAGGACCCTTGCTCGAGCACATGGGCGATGCCGAGAGGATCTTCACCCGCTGTTTTTAGGCAGCTAGAGCGAAAGTATTATTTTCGTTTTTAGCAGTTATATTTAACTGTAACGTTTTAACGTAGACGTAACCTACGGAACGCAACCCGAGCGCAAACTATACCTGTCGAATCCGTAACGCCCCCTAATATTTATCATAACAACTCTTTTAATATTAACATAAAATCAGAGTTTCGCCAAGTTATAGTTTATAAAAAATCAAACACTCTAAATATCATCAGTTGAACTTCACATATTAATTGGCTTATTTTTATAAAAACAGTATAATTAGCACACCATCTAGTTAGGAGAATTAAAATGAAAAATTCAAAATATATGGGCTTTTTTTATGCAATTGTTGGTTGTATTTTTTGGGGTGGTTCTGGGACTGCTGCTCAATATTTTTTTGAGCACAATCAAATTTCAACACAGTGGGTTGTTGGAGTTCGTCTATTAACGGCGGGGCTTCTTTTACTTTTGTGGTGCTTTTTTACTATTCCCAAACAAGTTAAACATATGTTTACCACTCCCAAACATTTACTAAAATTAATCGCTTTTGGTTTTTTAGGTGTTTTACCGTCACAATTTACTTACTTTATGGCTATTCGCTTAGGTAATGCACCAACTGCCACTGTGCTTCAATTTCTGAGTCCACTCTTTATCCTTATTTACTTAGCAATACGCTATTTAAAATTGCCAAGAAAAATTGACTTTATTTCTATTGCTATCGCAATGCTAGGGACTTTTTTGCTTGTCACTAAAGGGAACATCTACCAGCTTTCTCTTTCGCCAGCTGCGATTATATGGGGAATTCTAGCTGGTGTAAGTGGTGCATCTAATACACTTTTACCACAAAAACTCTTAAAAGAATTTGATGCAAAGTTAGTCACTGGTGGAGCGATGTTTGTTTCAGGTCTTGCTTTTTTACCATTACTTGTCAAAACCGAGATACCTACATTTAATACACCCAGCTTGCTAACTTTTATTTACATTATTATTTTTGGAACAATGCTTTCTTATTTATTTTATATTAGTAGCCTTAATTATATTTCACCTAGCTTGACCAGCATGCTTAGTGCTTTTGAGCCTTTAACAGCTACTTTACTTAGTATTATCTTATTAAGCACACCTTTTAGTTTAATCGAAATCATCGGTTCAGCGTTGATTTTATCTGTAACCTTTCTACAAGCCTTCGCAGCTCAAGTCGATACCAAAAGACGAAAGGTAATTAAAAAAAATAACTAAATCTCCTAAAAATAAAAATTTCAGGAGATTTAGTTTTTATTTTTTTAGTTTTAAACAACGATAAATTTCTTTCCCAAAATGACCAACCCCTAAAATTCCGACAATCAATCCCATAACTGAAAATTCTTTAAAATGAGTTAAAAACATTCGAGACAAAGTCCAAATTAAAATAAACAAAAAGATTATAAAAACAATAGAACTCAACACAAGATTAACACGTCTTTCTGCTTTTTCTTCTAACAAATTTTTTTTAAAGTCAATATCTTCTTTTATTAGTGTATCCAAAGAAACATTAAAAAGATCGGACAATTGAATAATGTTCGAAATATCTGGATACCCTTTTCCACGTTCCCAATTTGAAATAGCCTGACCTGAAACATTTAATTTTTCTGCCAATTCCTTTTGCGTTAACTTTTTTTCTTGTCGTAACGTTTTTATTTTTTCACCGATTTCCATTAGCTACAGCTCCTCTAAAATAATATGATTATAACTTATACTATTTGTTTAAAAAAAGCATTAAAGTCATCATTTAAGTAACTAAACAATTGCTTTACCCCTAATTTAAGTGGCTTTTTTCCTAGATTAATTCACCCGTTTATTTAAGAGAGTTCATAAAAAAACACACCTCAAAAGTTAACTTATTAGGTCTAACTTTTGAGGTGCACTTGATTTAACAGTGATTAACAATCTCACTATTTTTATTTATTTTCACTTAACCAAAGCTTAACTTCTGCTAGTGCGTCAGACATACCTTCTGGATTTTTACCACCCGCTTGAGCCATATCTGGACGTCCACCGCCACCACCACCAACTTTTGGTGCAATAGCTTTAATTAAGTCGCCAGCTTTTAGACCTCGTTGATTCATAGCTTTAGACATTGCTACTAATAGATTCACTTTACCTTCTGCAACAAGTCCGAGTACCAAGACATCTGATAGCTCTTTTTGTTTCCATTGATCTGCTAGTTGTCGTAACTGATTCATATCTTTAACACTGACTTGTTGTGCAATAACCGTCACGTCACCAATCGTTTCAATCTTATCAAAAATATCAGCTGCTTCTGCATTAGCTAGTTTAGCTAATAATTGCTCGTTTTCTTTTTGTAACTCTTTATATTGCTCATGCAATTGTACAACTTTAGTCACAACTTCTTTCATTTGAGGAGCCTTTACTAATTTTGCAACTTCTTTCAAACGACCTTCTTCTTCATTTAAAACTTCAAATGCTTCTTGGCTTGTCACAGCCTCAATACGACGAACACCTGCACCAATACCAGATTCTGAGGTAATCTTGAAAATACCAATATCCGATGTATTCGTCACATGCACCCCGCCACATAATTCAATTGAATAACCATCGACATTTACAACACGAACTTCTTTTCCATATTTTTCACCAAAAAGAGCCATTGCTCCCATTGACTTAGCTGTATCAATATCTGTTTCAACAGTAACAACCGGTAAACTTTCCCAAATTTTTTCATTTACTTTACGTTCCATCTCACTTAATTCATCAGCGGTTACTTGTTCAAAATGAGTGAAGTCAAAACGTAAATAACCTGGTGCAACAAGCGATCCTGCTTGATTTGCATGATCCCCTAACACTTCTTTTAATGCTTTATGTAAAAGGTGAGTCGCTGTATGATTTTTAATAATTTTATTACGGCGTTTTTCATCAATCACTAACTGATAAGTCTCTCCAACCGTTAATGGCGCTATAATCTCAACTTGGTGTAAGGATTGGCCATTTGGCGCACGTTTAACATCAATAACAGTCGCTACCGTTTGCCCTGTTACAGTCTTTATCTGACCATAATCTGCAACCTGTCCACCCATCTCAGCATAAAACGGTGTTGTTCTGAAAATTAATTGAGCTTCTCCAGAAGTTAAACTCTCCACTGTTGTTTCTTCCTGAATAGCAACTAATAATTCTGAAGTCAACTCTAATTCAGCATAACCAAAAAATTCACTTTCAACTTTAATATCCGTTAATAATGCTGACTGAACATTCATTGAACCTTCTGTCGAACGAGCCGCACGCGCACGATCACGCTGTTGTTTCATCTCGGCTTCAAAACCAGCATGGTCTACTTTCAATCCTTCATCTTCAGCCATTTCTTCAGTTAATTCTACCGGAAAACCGTAAGTATCATACAATTTAAAAATAGCTTTACCTGATAAAACATCTTTACCTTCTGCTTTTAAAGTCGCAATTAAATCAGTAATAATTTGTAACCCATCATTAATTGTTTCATGGAATCGTTCTTCCTCTGTGCGCATAATTTTTTCAATAAAGCTTAGTTTTTCTGTTACTTCTGGATAATAGCTATTCATAATATCGGCAACAACTGGAACTAATTGATATAAAAAGGCTTTATCGATACCTAATTTTTTACCATGCATGACCGCACGACGAATCAAACGACGTAAAACATAGCCACGTCCCTCATTTGATGGTAAGGCTCCGTCACCTACTGCAAAGGATACTGCACGAACGTGATCAGCTATTACTTTAAACGATGTACTGATCGCAGGTGTTTCTCCATATTTATGGTGTGCGCTCATTGCTTCAGTTGCGTGAATAATCGGTAAAAACAAATCTGTTTCAAAATTCGTTGGCGCATCTTGAAAAATAGAAACAACTCGTTCTAATCCCATACCCGTATCAATATTTTTATGAGGTAACGGTTGATATTCATGATTCTCAGTATGATTAAATTCAGAGAATACTAAGTTCCAAATTTCTAAGTAGCGTTCATTTTCTCCACCCGGATAATTTTCTGGATCGTCTTCAGCGACATCATTATATTCTTCTCCGCGATCATAAAAAATTTCTGAGTTAGGTCCACATGGGCCCGCTCCAATATCCCAAAAATTATCATCTATATCAATGATAGATTCGTTAGGTAAACCAACTTCATCACGCCAAATGCGACGTGCTTCATGGTCATCAGGATGAACCGTAACATATAATAAGTCTTTATCCATTGCAAACCAGTTTTCATCTGTCAAAAGTTCCCATGCCCAATGGATTGCTTCGTTTTTAAAGTAGTCACCTACTGAAAAGTTACCCAACATTTCAAACATGGTATGGTGACGTGCTGTTTTACCAACATTTTCAATATCATTGGTTCGAATGCTTTTTTGAGCATTTGTAATTCTTGGGTTTTCTGGCACAACCGTACCATCAAAATATTTTTTTAAAGTAGCAACTCCTGAATTAATCCACAAAAGAGTAGGATCTTCAATTGGAACCAGTGAAGCACTCGGTTCCACTGAATGGCCTTTACTCTTAAAAAAATCTAGATACATGGCTCTTACTTGAGCACTTGTTAATTGTTTCATTTTTTTCCTCCTAAAATAATATAAAAAAGCACCCTGCAGTCAGGGACGAACATTCGCGGTACCACCCTAATTGCAATGATGCTTCAACAGTCATTACCTCTTAAAGTTCCTTAACGCAGAACAAACGTAAGTCTATTTTAATCAGACTTAATTTCCAAAGGGAGCATTTATAATTAGTTTTGGCTTTTTTTCACCACCCAAAAGCTCTCTAGCTGACAAAAACTAACTAAATATATCCTTTTACCATAACATTTAAATTATATGTAATCATCCCTCTAATGTCAACTAGCTTTAGTATCAAATCAACTTTTATTAAAAATTAACTTTAAAAAAATAAAAATAAATTATGCTACTATTTAAGTAAATGAAAATAAAGGAGTTTTTTTACATGTACATATTAAGAATCGGAAATTCAGCCTGGTTACAAGCGAGTGCCTTCTACTTAAGAATGCTTGTTTTTGTCCATGAACAACAAATTAGTCTCCAAAAAGAATTCGATACCATTGATGAAACAAGACCTCCTTACTTAGTCTTTTTTGATCAAGATTTTCCCATTGCAACCGCTCGCTATCAATTGGTAGATGCACGTACTATCCAACCTGACCGTTTGTGTGTTCATCCAAATTATCGAAAACACACATTGGGAAGTCAACTTTTAAAAGAAATTGAGACCATTGGAAAAGCAGAAAAATGTCTGAGAGTTGAACTTAGTGCTGAAGTTAGTGCTGAGTCTTTTTACTTAAAAAATGGGTACACTATTTCTTCCTCTTTGTTTTTAGAAGACGGTATTCCCTGTATCAAAATGTCAAAAAAAATATAACTATACCACTTATGAAAACGCATTAACATTTAATTTCATTTTTAAAAAAACACATCATATTCTAATATAAAACAGCTTGTTTATTTAAATAAAACAAAAATAGTTATCACTTCTAATTGTTTTTTAATTCCAATTAAAAGCATACCAAACTACATTTATCCTTGTTTTTTTATTGTTATTAGGTTTATAATAGATAAATATTCTAGAAAGGGGTATTTTCTATGCTAAAAAAAATAAACCGAAAGGGAATTATTTTCTTATTTTTAATTTTCTTTCTTTTCCCAGTTACTACATTTGCTCAACAAGAACAAAAAAACACCAAAGATTCTTGAATTGGCAACACTTTTCTGTACAAAAATTATAAGGTCTTTATTTTCTTCAAC
>NZ_JBQEIL010000016.1:0-24262 GCF_052102835.1 Vagococcus sp. | reverse complement strand
TTTATTAAGTATAGACACCTTATCTTTTTTGTTCAACTAAGTGTAACCTATTCATTTAATTCTCATTATGGAATCGGGTTTACGAGGGAAGATGATAGTTTGCCAAACGCTTGTATGGACTATGGTTATGCAATCATTAGAGCACAGATGGCAAGATGTGTTGTTGCCCAAGGTCTATTACCTATGCTTGGTGTATTCCATAGAAATGAGTATAATTCGTTTAATTTAGTTGATGATTTAATGGAGCCTTTTAGACCATTAATGGATTACTATATCCATAAACAAATTTTATCTAAGGGAGATAAGTATCTAACTTATGATAGTAGAATTGAGCTGATTGATTTCCTTAACCAGAAAATTATGATTAACAATAAGAAAATATATATCAATCAATGTATGACTGATTATGTTATTTCATTTATCAAGTCTATGGAAAAAGAAGATTTAAGCTTTTTGATGGAAATTAGCTTAATCAATTTTATGGAGTGTGAAAGGAAGTGAGTTATGAGCGTGTGAGACTAATATGCATGTTTGATTTACCGTCAGAAACAAATAGTGAGAAAAAAGAGTATCGAATTTTTAGAAAGAATCTATTAGAAAACGGATTCGTGATGTTACAATATTCAATTTATTATCGAAGTTTACCGAACCGTAGTTCTTTAAAGAAGTATGAAGGTATTTTAAAACGATTTGTACCTAAAGGGGGTAATGTTAGATTGCTTTATGTTTCTGAAAAACAGTTCCAAGATATGATTTTACTTGCCGGAAATCGGAGTAAACAGGAAGAAATTGTGGGTTCAAACAGATTGGTGGTGATTTAGTGACTGAAATGAAAATAGAATATGAGAATGGAAGTTTTATCGAGTTGAATTTAGTCGACTACTTATTCTTTGTAGGTGGTCAGAATAAGTGGAAGAGGAAAATAATTAGATCATTAAAAAGATTTAGTTTATCGAAAAACTTAAGTGACCTAGAGGAAGAAATTTATGGTGAAAATGGTATAGAAGTATACTATGGAGGAAAGTTATTAAAAGGTAAAAATACAAATTTGATGTTTTTAGAAGATGATAAGAGTATTTATAATCAGTTATCTTTTACTAAAGATAACCTGATGTATCAAGAAATTCAAGAATTACAACACAAAGTGGAGATCACTAGGCAAATGGAAAGAATAAATGATGAATTAATTATTTTAGAGACGATATTAAACAATTACATCTCTCAATTTTCAAATTCAATTAGTAGTAATTTAGGATCTATGTTATTTACAGATATATTGAAAAATAATTTGAAATTCTCTTATTTTACAGAGAAACGACATTATCCGTTAGAAATGCTTAATCCGGGTGAATTATTAGATGAGTACCTAAAATTACTGAGAACAATGATTAATAGAAAAGAAGAAATAGTATGGCTCGTTATAATTAATCCTGAAAGCTTTTTAGAAATGCAAGACTTTCAATACCTCTATGATGGGCTAAAACAGATTTCTACTGATACGAAACAACTTAAATTTTTCATTTTTTCTAATCACAAATTGAATTTAAATTATACGATGGAAGACATTGGAAAAACAGTTCTATTATATGAAAACTACGAGCAAATGCTTGAATATGAGTTTTTTGAACAAAGCATTGAGCGACACTATCCAAAGGAATTTAAAATGACTCCATCGGAATTAGTTGCTAGTTTTTATCGTATCTCTCATTTAATCGGAAAAGATATAGGTTCAGACTATTATATTAGTTCTAAAGATGTGGTATTATTGAAAGTAATAAATAATTTGTTACAAATTAAAGTTAACATCGAGACGTCGGTGGACTCTTTATCACTGTTAGAGAAAGCATTTTTAAACGATTAACTACTTAAAAGATTAATCAATTTGAGGTTTTTGTACTCTCAATAATTTCTTATCAGTAAAACAGTTCTTTATTCAATCGTAAACGGGCGGATGTTTTTGTACTCTCAATAATTTCTTATCAGTAAAACGTAAATTATACGATACTGAAACAGCTAAATGTTTTTGTACTCTCAATAATTTCTTATCAGTAAAACTGAGACAAGTATAAGTATGATAGACGAGTTGTTTTTGTACTCTCAATAATTTCTTATCAGTAAAACCGCAGCATCTACAGACACTCCAGCTTTATCAGTTTTTGTACTCTCAATAATTTCTTATCAGTAAAACGATAAAAACGAGTGGGACGAGAGCGAACTGTTTTTGTACTCTCAATAATTTCTTATCAGTAAAATTTTTTGAACGACTTGACTATATTCTATGTGTATTTGGCCCTCTAATACGAGTGCAGGTATTTTATAAGAAGAATGACCTTTCTCTATCAAGCTGACTAATCACGTGTAAGAACGTTTGGTGGGGCGGGGTGGATGGACCATTGTTAAAACAATACTTGAAAAACATCAAAGTAAATAAACGCACCAAAAACAGTAAATGAGCTTTCTGTTTTTGGTGCGTTTTATTGTTGCTAGCTAGTTTAAGGATGTCTAAGTTTTATGAGTTTATCATTTGGAAAGTCTTCTGTTTTTTGTTGATACGCATTCATCGGTTGAACGACTTTTTTCTTTCTAATGAGATTGCTTTTTTTTGTTTCAGTCATTGTAGTTGGACGATAGTTTTTTTCCATGTTAGTTTCGGTTTGGTTTCTAAATTGAAATTCTAAAGTAATTAATTTTAAGTAAAGGGGCTCTAATTTGAAAAGTAAAGGGGTGAAGATCGGAAGTAAGACAGATTCATTCCCTTTTACAGCAATGGAAAAATATTGTTTTAACATATTTTCTGTTTCTGTTTTTGTTTCATGTAAGTTTTTGAAACGATTGCTTTCTAATATAAATTGGAAAGAGTCTTGAATACCTAAGATTAACAAGTGGTAAACCGCATAGTATTTACTATCAATATAATTCACACGATAATTATTCAATAATTGTTTAACTTCGATTTTTGTTTGCTCAATCAATTGTTTTAATTCATAAGTTTGTGTCGCTTCGAAACTTAAATTATCGATAAGTTGTAAAGTGAGTGAAAAATCTTTATCTGGAGTAATATCGTTAATTAATAAGCTAAGTCGTTCAAAGTTAATCGTATTTGGAAAATCACGATCAAAAGTATCTAAAGCATGGGTTAATGAATTTTTATATTGCTTTAAGAATTGATTTTCTTTTAGTAATTTTTGATTATCTTCGATTAATTCTTGATTATTCTTTTTATTTTGTTCATAAACACTACTCAAGTGGTTAATACCATTAAGCATTCTTTTCTGATTAATTTCATCAATTTCCTGTTGAACGATTCGATCCCTTGATTTTTCGATAATCCAATCCTTTTTTATTTCTTGATATAGTGTTTCTTTATTTAAAAGAATATCACTTAGTTTATCGATTTTATTTTCAAGGTCATTTATTTCTTGATTAGCAATCTTGATGTCATCACTTAGATATCTTAATTGCTTAATTTTCTTGAAGATATTCATTTTGACTCCTCCTAGTCTAAACTGGCGGTTTATTAAAAACACTTATATACAATATTATTAGCTAAAGTTAATAAAAGTCAATCTTTATTGCGCTATTTAACATAAATGTCATTATTTACATTATATAACATAATTAACAATGTTTCATTAAGTACGTTTAAAAAGGTAATAAAAACTTTTATAGTTACTTAAATCTATTTTTTAAACCCTAAACACGAACATTAATCAAAAAAATAAAAAAAACATACACGATTCCCTTGATTATTTTAAAAAAGTCGTTATAATTTAGTTTGTCAGGTTAAAGAACGAACAAAAAAACAAAAATAAGGATGGTATGTTAAGAAATGGAAAAGTTTTTTAAGTTAAAAGAGCATGGAACTACAGTTTCAACAGAAATTATGGCAGGTTTGACTACTTTCTTCGCAATGAGTTATATTTTGTTTGTCAATCCGTCTATTTTATCATTATCTGGAATGCCTTTTCAAGCAGTTTTTCTAGCAACGATTATTAGTTCGGCAATAGGGACACTAATTATGGGACTGTTTGCAAATGTTCCCTATGCACAAGCGCCTGGAATGGGCTTAAATGCTTTTTTTACTTTTACAGTAGTTATGGGTCTTGGGTATAGTTGGGAACAAGGTCTAGCGATGGTGTTTTTATGTGGTTTAATCAATATTTTAATTACTGTCACGAAATTTAGAAAATTAATCATTAAATCAATACCAGAAAGTTTACAACACGCAATCGGTGGCGGAATAGGTATCTTCGTTGCCTATGTAGGAATTAAAAATGCGGGTCTTTTACAATTCACTTCAGATCAAGGAAGTATTGTTTCTTCAATCGTTGAAGGAGATAAAGCGGTAAATGTCGTTTCTAATGGAGGAATTGTTCCAGCGTTAGCTAATTTTAATAATCCAGCGATATTATTAGCTGTGATTGGTTTGATTTTAACAGCAATTTTAATTATAAGAGATGTGAAGGGTGCCATCTTAATTGGGATAATCGCAACAACGATTATCGCTATCCCGATGGGTGTTGTTGATTTATCAGCAATTAATTTTAGTGAAAACTCATTGGGAAGTTCATTTAAAGAATTAGGAACGACATTTGGTGCAGCTTTTGGACCGAAAGGACTTCCCTCTTTATTTTCAGATGCCTCAAAAATACCTCAAGTATTGTTAACGGTTCTAGCGTTTAGTTTGTCAGATATTTTCGATACGATTGGTACGTTTATTGGTACTGGACGTCGCACAGGTATTTTTTCTAAAGAAGATGAAGAAGCTATGGAAGATAGTCGTGGTTTTAAGTCTAAAATGGATAAAGCGTTATTCGCAGATGCAGTAGCGACTTCAGCAGGAGCTATTTTTGGAACATCGAATGTGACAACTTTTGTTGAAAGTGCAGCAGGGATAGGTGCAGGTGGACGAACTGGCTTAACATCGGTTACTGTAGCCGTATTGTTCCTATTAAGTAGTTTTTTAGCTCCAATTGTTAGTGTGGTTCCAGCTCAAGCTACCGCTCCAGCGTTAATTTTAGTGGGTGTTATGATGTTGGCTTCATTTAAAGAAATAAAATGGAATGATTTGGAAGATGCTATTCCTGCATTCTTTACCTCAATATTTATGGGATTATGCTATAGTATTTCTTACGGTATTGCAGCAGGCTTTATTTTCTACGTTATTATTAAAACCGTTAAAGGAAAAACAAAAGAGGTTTCACCAGTGTTGTGGATTGTAACGGGATTATTTGTTTTAAACTTTGTCGTCATGGCTTTTATTAGTTAGTTTGTTTTTTATAAATAAATAAGATAAATGATAAAAACGCGTAGCTCTTAAAACTACGCGTTTTTTGATACATTTGATGACTCAGGTTGAAATAAATGTTGTTTTTTTATTAGTAAAAGTTTAGAAAATAGGGTAAGATAGTATCAGTTTTAAAAATAATGGAGTGAATGAAGATGGCTTTTTTTAGAAAAAAAGTGAGATTAAATGAATTTCCGTTAAAGTTATCTGAAATGAAAATTGATGACTTTGATGATTACTATCGCATTGTGAAAAATAAGGATCAATGGTCGAATGATTTAAAAAAAATCAAAGGTCAATTGATTGAAAAAAACGTTCGGCAAAACATCTCTGATTTTAATGATGAATTATCTTTAATTGAATCAGAAATAAATCATTCTCTACATATTTTACAAAGTCGGAAAAAAAGTTAAGTCTATTCATCTTTTTCTTAAAATGAAACATGACAGAAAGGATGATTCAAGATGACCATTGATTGGAAACGAAATTTATATATCGCATGGATAGGCTGTTTTTTTACAGGAGCAAGTTTTAGTTTAGTGATGCCTTTTATTCCTATTTATATTGAGCAGTTAGGAGCGGCACCAGATCGAGTAGAGTTGTATTCAGGCTTAGCCATCAGTGTTACGGCTCTTTCAGCAGCAATTGTCTCTCCTTTATGGGGAAGTTTGGCTGATAGAAAAGGTCGGAAGTTGATGATGATTAGAGCCGCTGCAGGGATGACCATAACAATGGGATCGTTAGCTTTCGTTCCAAACGTTTTTTGGCTTTTAGTCATGCGTTTTTTAACGGGTACGTTATCAGGATATGTACCTAATGCAACGGCGATGATTGCTTCTCAAGCACCGCAAGAAAAAAATGGTTGGGCACTAGGAACACTAGCAACAGGAGCTGTTGCAGGAAGTTTGATAGGTCCAATGATGGGTGGCTTTTTAGCTGAAACTGTTGGCATTCGCAATGTGTTTATCGTGACAGGAATTATTTTATTGATTAATACGATATTGACGATTATCTTTGTAAAAGAAGATTTTGAACCGATTGAAAAGAAAAATATGTTATCGACAAAAGATGTCTTTAAATTGGTTAAAGAACCTAAAATATTAATTGGTTTATTTATTACAACATTAATTTTACAAATAGGAATGACAAGTATTAGTCCTATTCTGACTCTATATATTAGGGAATTAGGAAGTAATACTGGAAATATCCTCTTTGTTAGTGGGGTAATTGTTTCAATTGCGGGAGTTTCAACTTTTGTTTCTTCCCCTTTTTTAGGAAAGCTAGGAGATAAGGTTGGAAATCATCGTATTTTGTTTTGGGGGTTAGTTTTGTCTGTCTTATGTATCTTCCCCATGGCACTTGTAAAAAGTACTTTTCAGTTAGGAGCCCTACGCTTTTTACTCGGTTTTTCAACCGGGGCCTTAATGCCATCAATTAATACAATTATCAGTAAATTAACACCACCAGAGGGTGTCAGCCGTATTTTTAGTTTTAACCAGATGTTTACCAATTTAGGACAAGTAGCAGGACCACTTGTAGGATCCTCTGTCGCTGGATTATATGGTTATCGTTTTGTTTTTGTTGCGACAGCTATTTTGATTATACTAAATATTATTTTAACCCTTTTTAATTTCAAGGGAGAACTTTTTCGTCGCGATTAGCAAATAAGAAAAAGAGTAAACGAACTATTTAATAGTTCGTTTACTCTTTTTATCATCGTTTTAACGAGCGACTTCTTTTTTCTTTTTAGGTAAGGCAACTTCTCCTATTATCATAATTAGAACAGCTGCAATCAGAGATACGATGGTAGTTTCGATAAAGTTATAAGAACCACTATTAAGGGCACCACCGATATAACCTACAACTTGACCTAATAAAAATGACCAAAATAGAATAACAATTTTCCCCATGTTTGTGCACCTCTTTTCGTCATTAAGTTTATCAAGAGTTTACTTAAAAGTAAAGAGTTGTCTTGCTTTATCTGGAGTGAAATTATGTTACACTAAATTGGAAAGGGAGGAAGATAAATGTCAACAGGACAACTTCAAGTGATGAGCAGTTACTCGTTATTAAATAGTACAATAAAAATAGATGAATTAGTTGAAAAAAGTCAAGAATTTGGTTACCAATCTTTAGCGTTAACTGATTTAAATACAATGACAGGTGTTTTTGAGTTTGATAAAGCTTGTCGAAGAAGTGGCATTAATCCTTTGTTTGGAGTAACTCTAGATTATCAATCCTCCTTCTTTGAAACATCTATTTGTCGTTTAGTACTCATTGCAAAGAATCAACAAGGGTATAGTAATTTATTGAAAATTGTTTCGTTAAGAAATGAAAGTACTGCGATAGAAGATTTTGATATAGAAAAAATAAAACCACATTTAGCGGATTTAGTCATGATTATCCCTTGTGAAGCAAGTGAATGGTATCGTGTTTTTCAGGCAGAAAAAAATGAGAGTAGTGAGTGGCAATCTTATGTAACGTCTCTTTTTGCTAAAGTTGATGTCTATCATACGATTGACGAAAGTGAGTTGTTTACTGAAAAAAATTGGCTTGGATTTTTAGAGAAGCAAGGGATAGCAACAGTTGCTAGTCAACCTCTTCAATACTTGTCACAAGAAGATTACTTTGCGTATGAAGTTTTACGTCATATTCAGTCCGGAGAAAAATTAAGCGAGCCTGTCTTTTCACAAAAACCAGGCCCTTACTATTTAAAGACCTGTGAGAGACGAAATGAGTTTTATAAAAAAGCTGAGTTGCTTCAAGCTTTAAAAAATAATCAAGCAATCAGCGACATGTGCCATGTAGAATTACTTCAAAATCAAAAATTATTGCCTGCATATCCTATTCTAGAATCTGAAAATGCAGCTGATTTACTAAAAAAATTATGTCAAGATGGATTGAAAAAACGAAAAGTGTCGTCGTTGATTGATTACCAGGAACGTTTAAAATATGAGTTGAATATTATTCATGACATGGGCTATGATGATTATTTTTTAATTGTTTGGGATGTTATGAAATACGCACGAGAGCACAATATTATTACGGCTTGTCGAGGGTCTGCAGCAGGGTCACTTGTTGCTTACGTTCTGGAAATTACTCAGGTAGATCCTATTCGTTACGACTTGCTTTTTGAACGTTTCTTAAATCCAGAACGTTATACAATGCCTGATATTGATATTGATATTCCTGATAATCGTCGAGAGGCTGTCTTGGAATATGTTTATCAAAAATATGGTGAATTTCACGTCGCACAGATTGCCACGTTTGGTACGCTAGCGGCTAAGCAGTCTTTACGTGATGTTGGTCGGACTTTTGGTCTCTCTCAAAGCGAAATGAGTCAGTGGTCAAATAGTGTGCCAGGCGTGCTTAAAATCACGTTAAAAGAAGCGTTGCAACAATCACGAGCCTTACAAGCGTTAGTGAATAAAAATGAACGTCAGCAGCTTTTGTTTAAAACAGCGTTGAAATTAGAAGGGCTTCCGAGACATATTTCGACCCATGCAGCAGGTGTCGTCATTAGTGATCAAGATCTTAGGAACTTTGTACCACTGCAAACAAGCTCTACTAATATCCCATTGACTCAATTTACGATGGGAGATGTTGAACGTGTCGGTTTGTTGAAGATGGATTTTTTGGGACTGCGTAACTTAGCGATTGTTAATAATGCATTGGATTCAATCAATTATGATCGGAAAAATCAATTGCTTTTAGAAGATATCCCTTTAGATGATGAACAAACACTTGCTCTTTTTAGAATGGGGCAAACAGATGGTATTTTTCAATTTGAGTCGGATGGCATAAAAAAAGTTTTAAAAAAATTAAAACCAAATTCAATTGAAGATATCGCATCGGTTAACGCTTTGTATCGACCAGGACCTATGAAAAATATTGATTTATTTATTGCTCGTAAACAGGGAAAAGAAGCCATTGATTACTTAACCCCACAACTAGAGCCTATTTTGGAAAAAACGTATGGTGTCATCGTTTATCAAGAACAAGTGATGAAGATTGTTGCTGAGATGGCAGGATTTAGTCTGAGTCAAGCCGATATGCTACGGAGAGCTATCAGTAAAAAAGAAAAAGAAACGATGGATCAAGAGCGCCAACATTTTGTAAAAGGAGCCATTGAAAAAGGCTACACGAAAGAGCTCGCTCATCGTGTTTATGATTATATAGAAACTTTTGCAAATTATGGATTTAATCGTTCACATGCAGTGGTTTATTCTGTTTTAGCCTATCAAATGGCTTATTTAAAAGTTCATTTCCCGGTTCAATTTTTAATTGCCTTGTTGCATTCTGTTAAAAATTCACAAGGTAAGTTAGGAACTTATTTATTAGAAGCGCGACAATTAGAAATAAAAGTTTTACCACCTCGAATAAATGAAAGCCAAATAAGCTTTACTCAATTTAAAGGGAAAATTTTATATGGTTTTTCATCAATAAAGGGGCTTCGTCGCGATTTTATTCAACATTTCACTGAGATAAGAAAACAGAATGGTTCTTTTCAATCCTTAGAAAACTTTTTACTTCGTCTAGATCAAAAATGGTTGAAAGAAGAGTATATCTTACCTTTGATTTATAGTGGCGCTTTTGATCAGCTCCATAGTAATCGAAAACAATTAGTAGTTGATTTAGCTAGCTTAATTCAAAATATTCAATACAGTAGTGGAAGCATTGATTTACTAGGTTTTCTGAGTTTAAAAAATGAAAAGACGATTGATTTTACGACGAATGAAAAACTAGAGCAAGAAATAATTTATTTAGGAAATTATTTGTCAGGACATCCAACGGATAAATTTAAACAGCTGCAGCAGATATATCAAACATCTTTTGCTCAAAAGGTGAGAGTAGGAGAAAAAACACGACTCCTAATTTATTTAACAGAAGTTAAAAAAATTCGAACGAAAAAAGGAGAGTCAATGGTTTTTTTAAATGCCAATGACACTAGTGGTGAATTAGAGTTGACTGTTTTTCCAAAATTATATCGTGAACTTCAATTTTCGATTCCAGAAAATGAAGTATACTATGTGGAAGGGCGCGTAGAATTAAGTCGCTATAATCAACAAAAACAAGTTATCATTACAAAAATTATTCCCGCCAATGAGTTAGAACAAAGTATTTCCGAAAAAAAATGTTTTATTAAATGGACGGAAGAAAATAATCATTCACTAAAATTTGCTCAATTAGAAAAAATATTAATAAAGTATTCAGGAAACCATCCTGTTATCGTGGTGTTAGATTCACCAAAAAAACCTCTAATGTTAGAAGCAAAATATTGGGTAAAAGAGTCTGAAAAACTAATTTTTGAAGTGCAAGAATTATTAGGTATGAAAACAATCATTTTTCAGTAACGCCTAAAAAATTGTGCAGTTAGCCGAAGACTTGGTGAGCAAATGGAGAGTTTTCAAATTTTTTTCAACAATTTTTGATTATTAAAAGACTTTTACGTGAAAAAATGGTAGAATGTTTTTGGATTTAAGTATTTTATACATTATTAAGATTGTAATCATAATTTAGTTGAGGTGAAGAATTGTATGAAGCGCATCGCTATATTAACCAGTGGTGGAGACGCCCCAGGAATGAACGCTGCCATAAGAGCAGTAGCACGTAAAGCAATTTTTGAAGGAATGGAAGTTTATGGTATCAATTACGGTTATGCAGGATTGGTAGCCGGCGATATCAAGCGAATTGATACACCAGATGTTGGGGATATTATTCAACGAGGCGGAACGTGTTTGTATTCTGCGCGTTACCCAGAGTTTGTGACTGAGGAAGGTCAATTAAAGGGAATCGAACAATTAAAGAAATTTGGAATTGAAGGTTTAGTTGTGATTGGTGGGGACGGTTCTTATCATGGCGCCCTAGCTCTTACCAAACGAGGTTTCCCAGCAGTTGGTATTCCGGGAACGATTGACAATGATATACCAGGAACGGATTTTACAATTGGTTTTGATACAGCCATTAATACAGTTTTAGATGCTATTGATAGAATTCGTGATACTGCGACTTCTCATGTACGTACGTTCATTATTGAAGTTATGGGACGCGACGCAGGCGACATCGCTTTATGGGCGGGGGTTGCTGGTGGCGCAGATGCTATTATTATTCCAGAACATACCTTTGATATGGCAAAAGTAGCTCAAAAGGTCAGAGAAGGTCGTGACCGTGGTAAAAAACATTGTTTAATTATCTTAGCTGAAGGTGTAATGCCGGCAGAACAATTTGCAGAAGAATTAGCCGAACATGGTGATTTTCACGCTCGTGTTTCTGTATTGGGACATATTGTTCGTGGTGGTTCTCCAACAGCGAGAGATCGCGTTTTAGCAAGTAAATTTGGTGCTTATGCAGTTGATTTATTAAAAGAAGGTCGCGGTGGTTTATGTATCGGGATTTTAAACAATGAAGTCATTGCATCAGATATCGTTGAAACACTAGAAAAGAAAAAGCATCAACCGGATGTTAGCTTATACGAAATAAATAATCAAATCTCTTATTAAAATTGTGTGAATAAATTTATATATAAAATAAATATACAGGGAGCGTTTTGTAATGAAAAAAACAAAGATTGTTTGTACAATTGGACCAGCTAGTGAATCAGTGGAAACTTTAGTAGAGTTAATGAATTCTGGAATGAACGTTGCGCGTTTGAACTTTTCACACGGTGATTTTGAAGAACATGGCCAAAGAATTAAGAATATTCGTGAAGCAGCGAAGATCACAGATAAAACAATTGCAATTTTATTAGATACAAAAGGTCCTGAAATCCGTACTAACGACATGAAGGATGGAAAAGTAGAATTCCATACTGGTGATAGTGTTCGTATTTCAATGACAGAAGTTGAAGGAACAAGAGAAAAATTCTCTGTAACTTATGAAGATTTAATCAATGATGTACACGTAGGTAGCCATATTCTTTTAGATGATGGTTTAATCGATTTAGAAGTAACTGAACTTGATAAAGCAGCTAATGAGTTAGTGACTTTAGTTAAAAATGAAGGTGTCTTAAAAAATAAAAAAGGTGTCAACGTGCCTAACGTAAGCATCAATTTACCAGGTATTACTGAAAAAGATGCGGCTGATATTCGTTTTGGTATTGAAAATGATGTAGATTATATCGCTGCAAGTTTTGTACGTACTGCAAGTGATGTTTTAGAAATCACTAAAATTTTAGAAGAAGAAAACGCAACACATATTCAAATCATTTCTAAAATTGAAAGTCAAGAAGGTATTGATAATTTAGATGAAATTTTATTAGTATCAGACGGCTTAATGGTTGCTCGTGGAGACATGGGAGTTGAAATTCCAACTGAAAATGTACCAATCGTTCAAAAAGAAATGATTAAAAAATGTAATGCTATTGGTAAACCAGTTATTACTGCTACTCAAATGTTAGACTCAATGCAAAGTAATCCACGTCCAACACGTGCGGAAGCATCAGATGTTGCTAATGCAATTTACGATGGTACCGATGCGATTATGTTATCTGGTGAAACTGCTGCGGGTGATTATCCAGTTGAAGCGGTTAAAACAATGCATAATATCGCTGTTAAAACAGAAAGTGTTCTAGTTGATCGTGATGCTTATGCTTTGAAATTACATAATCGTTCTGATATGACTGAAGCAATAGGTCAAGCTGTAGGACATACCGTACGTAACTTAGGTATCCAAACTATTGTTGCAGCGACTGAATCTGGTCGTACAGCGCGTATGATTTCTAAATATCGTCCAAATGCACATATTGTTGCTTTGACATTTGGTGCTCGTGAAGCAAGAAGTCTGTCATTAAACTGGGGTGTCTTTGCTGAAGTTTCAGAACGTCCATCAAATACAGATGATATGTTTAATTTAGCAACAAAAATTGCTAAAGATACTGGTTTTGCTAAAGATGGTGATTCAATTGTGATTACTGCTGGTGTTCCAGTTGGTGAAACAGGTACGACTAACTTAATGAAAATTCAGTTAATTGGATCAAAATTATGTGACGGTCAAGGAATTGGCGCTCATGCGGTTTGTGGAAAAGCAATTGTAGCTTCTTCTGCAGAAGAAGCAAATGAAAACATGACAGATAATGCTATTTTAGTTGTTAAAACAACAGATAAAGATTATATGCCAGCAATCATTAAGGCTTCTGCTTTAATTGTTGAAGAAGGTGGCTTAACTTCACACGCAGCTGTTGTTGGAATTGCTCAAGGAATTCCAGTTATTGTTGGTGTTAAAGAAGCAACAACAGTTATTAAAAATGAAACAGTGATTACTTTAGATCCTCGTCAAGGACTTATTTTTGAAGGCGAAACAATTATTTAATCTTACTTGACTCAAAAAATGAAACATAATAAAAAACATTTTCTGTTGAATTCGTTTAAAATGAATTTAGCAGGAGATGTTTTTGCTTTCTTCGTCAAATGGTGTGGGGAGATCCTGGTTTGAATAAAATGATAGAGGTATCAAGAGTGTAAGAGTTTCTCCTTTTTTATTTCTTTCTTTTTTAACGTTGAAAATTAGTAAAAAATGAATCAATTTAAAAAAGAGACTAGTTTTTTATAGATTAAATAGTGTAAACTGGTTTAGTCTATGTTAAAAAAGAAAGGGGAGGAGAAAATTGGCAAATAAAAAATCAATGCTTTATTTAGCTATTTTAAATTTATTTTTAGTTTTTCTAGGAGCAGGCTTGGTTATTCCGGTTATGCCTATTTTAAAAGAACACATGCATTTGAGTGGTACCACAATGGGACTGTTAGTTTCAGTTTTAGCTTGCGCTCAGCTGTTAATGTCACCAATTGCAGGCTATCTATCAGATAAGGTTGGTCGTAAACAGATTATTGTAGTAGGAATGTGTATTTTTTCTATTTCTGAAGTAATCTTTGGATTGGGGCATACTGTGAACTGGCTCTATTTTTCAAGAGCGCTAGGAGGAATTGCTGCCGCGTTGATCATGCCTTCAGTGACGGCCTATGTCGCTGATTTAACAACATTTGAAGAACGACCTAAAGCGATGGGATTAGTTTCAGCTGCTATTAGTGGTGGTTTTATTATCGGTCCAGGGTTAGGTGGTTTTATAGCCCATTATGGAGAACGCTTACCTTTTTTTACAGCTGCTTTTTTAGGAGCAATCGGAGCGCTATTATCAATTTTAGTTTTGAAAGAACCCGAGAAAAAAAGAATGCATGGTCAAGTGAGCTCTAAAGGTTCATTTTTTGATATATTAAAAAATCCATTATTTGCGTTTCCGTTTGTTATAATCTTGATTTCATCGTTTGGTTTACAAGCATTCGAATCGATTTATAGCATCATGGCGACCATTAATTTTAATTTTAGTATGACAGAAATATCTTTAGTAATCACAGTGAGTGGTGTTTTAGCATTGATTTGTCAAATTGCCTTTTTTGATAGTATTATTAAACATATTGGTGAAGTAGGCTTAATTCGGGTGGCTTTTTTCGCAAGCGCGATATTTATCGGAATTATAGCGGTCAATTCAAATAAAATAGTGGTTGCATTATGTACCTTTATTATTTTCCTTGCTTTTGACTTGTTAAGACCAGCAATTACGACGTACTTGTCACGTTACGCAGGAGATAAGCAAGGAACTGTAAACGGCTTGAACTCAATGTTTACAAGTATCGGGAATATAGTAGGGCCAATGATGTCGGGAATGTTATTTGATATTAATCATTTTTATCCCTATTATGTATCAGCTGCTATTTTATTATTTACAAGTATTTTGTCATTATTTTGGAAAAAGCCAAGTAAATAGTCTAAAATAGGGAAAGGAGGTGTGTTAAACCTTCTTTCCTTATTCATTTAAGAGACTAAAATTAGAGGTAAAATAAGATGGATATTCAATATAATCAACTAAATTTAGATGAAATGAAAACTATTTATTTCAAATATATGAAAAAAGATTTTCCGGAAAATGAGTTAAAAGAGTGGGCGATGCTTCATTCTTTATGGTTAGACCAGCATTACAGTGGCTATATGATGAAAGTGAATGGAGAGCTGGTTGGCTATGCTTGTTTTATTTGGGACCATCCAAAATATTTAATGTTGGATTATTTTGCGATTGTTGAAGAAAAACGTTCTTTGGGATACGGAAGTCAGATGTTACAATGGATTCAAAAGGAAACGAGAAAACAACATTTAATATTAGAATGCGAAAATCCTAAAAGCGCGAGTGGTCATGAACAAAAATTAAGACAGCGAAGAATTGCGTTTTATTTGAGGCATGGTGTTAAATTGACAGCGATAGAAACACAAATTGTGGGTGTGGATTACTGTGTGTTACAAACGGGTGAAAAATTAGAAGATGAAAAAGTGTTAAAAGTTAAAATTAAAGAGCTTTATCAACATTTTGCACCAGAGCTCGACATTAAAATGAATGAAAATGGGGTAATTAAATGAAAGAATTATTAGCAAGTGTATGGAAAGGGTTAATTACAGATGAAAATGAAACGAGTTATTTTGTCCAAAAAAATGGCATGACTTTTTCGTTAGAAAAATCTGAAACAGAGTCGCTAAACATTGGTGATTTTGTAGAAGGTTTTGCTTATCGAAATCAAAAAGATAATTTACGTTTTACGACTAAAATACCTAAAATTCGCAAAGATCACTATGGCTTTGCAACTGTGGTATCAACAAGAAAAGATTTAGGTGCTTTTGTAGATATTGGTTTAGAAGATAAGGAAATCCTATTGTCAGTTGATGAATTGCCAGCAATGAGTGAACTATGGCCTAAAAAAGGTGATCATGTTTTAGTAAAAATCAAAGTAGATGAAAAAGATCGAGTGTGGGCAACTTTAGCTGAAGATAAGCAATTTTTAGCGATGTCTCGCCCGGCAAAACGAGAAATTATGAATAACAAAGATGTTAAAGGTGTTGTCTATCGAGTGAAATTGGTGGGGACATATGTTTTGACAGAAGACTTCTACTTAGCGTTTATTCATCCTTCAGAGCGTGAATTAGAGCCTCGTTTAGGTCAGCAGATAAATGGTCGCGTTATTGGGGTCAGACCTGATGGATTATTAAATATTTCATTAAAACCAAGAGCCTATGAAGTAATTGGGGATGATGCACAAATGATCTTAACCTTTTTAAATCAAAGTGCGACTGGAGAAATCCCGTTTACTGATAAATCGACACCTGATGAAATCAAAGCAACTTTTGCTATCAGTAAAGCGCAATTCAAACGAGCGTTGGGTTCTTTAATGAAAAAAGGAATGATAACACAAGAAGAGGGTATAACTCGATTGGTCAACAAAGGTTAAACTTAATTGAGAATGGTTGCTTTTACTAATTATATAAATTATAATTTAATAGGAGATAAGTAGAGAGTAAAGCTTTGTTGATTATAATTACTACAATTAAGGGTGAGGTAAATAAATGGAAAAAACTGTAAAAATGCTGAGTAAAATAAAAAAACAATTACATGAAGCAAATTACAAATTGACTCCACAACGAGAGGCAACCGTTCTCGTATTATTAGAAAATGAAAAAGATCACTTGTCAGCGGAAGAAATTCATATGTTGGTGAAACTGAAAACGCCAGAGATTAGCTTGGCAACGGTCTATCGTACGTTAGAGATGTTAACAGAATTAAAAGTTTTGGACAAAGTAAGTTTTAATGATGGTTTGGCGCGCTACGATATGCGCAAAGAAGGTGCTAAGCATTTCCATCATCATCTACTATGTTTAGAATGTGGAAACATTGAAGAAATTGAGGAAGATTTACTGACAGATGTAGAAATTATTGTTGAACATGACTTTAAATTTAAAGTCAAAGATCATCGTTTAACTTTTCATGGTGTCTGTAAGAAGTGTCAAGAAGCGAAAAAATAAGAGCAGTGAACGAAAATACCGAAAGGTTAAGGCTTTTTGGAATTTTTGTTCGCTGCTCTTATTTTAATTGGTAAAGTTTTCGAAAGTGATAACTATCAATAAATATCTTTGGATTGACAATATAGTCTTCTTTATCTAAGAAAACAATTTGTTCGCTAACGAGTCCATTAACGAGTTCAAATTCGATTGGAAAGGTGACTTGTTGTTCAAAATGCTTAGTTTCATCTAGCAAATAAAGAGTAACTAAAATGATTGGTTTTAAAGGTTGTTTTTCATAAAAAATAGTTTTCTTTTTTATGACTTGTTTTGTGAGACGGTTTAAAAAAGAAAATTCACAAAAACTCAATTTTTCATTATTTAAAATTAAGTGAATATCTTGATGTCTGACCGGTCCAAGTTTGACGATTTGAAATTCTTGATTAAGGAGTCGTCTTGCTCTGGCATCTTTTGAAAAAAAACCTTGATTGGCGAGTTCAGTTAAATGAGTATCAATTTCATTAGCTAATTGTTGCTCTTTACGTATAATGGGACGACTAGCGGCATAATAAATGGGAACAGAAATAATAAAAAAACTTAAAAAGATAAGGCCAAAAGTAACGAGTATGCCATTTAGTATGGATAAATTAAAATAAAAATAGAAAAAAGTGGCTAAAACAAGAACAGTCGGAATGATAAAAGAGACTGCAAGTTCATAGAAATTTTTCTTTTGTTTGAAATATTCAATTAATTGATGATGGTATTTTTTATTACTGACACCAATTAAAGGAAACAACTTAAGATAATCATAAGTGGTTTTCTTTGGAAACAAATGTTAACACTCCTTTCCTATACAATATTATTATTGTATAGGTAACGGTTATAAAAGTCTATGCTAAGTCGTCGATATTTTTAAAATAGTTTACATAATAATAGTATTTGGAGGTAAAAACTGTTAAAATGAGTAACGTTAGTGAGGGATGACGATGAAAAATGATTTTGAAGAGTATCTTCATTATTTAAAAATTGAGCGTGGTCTGTCCGAAAATACGATTTTAAGTTATCGTCGTGATTTGAGAAATTATCTAGAATTTCTTGAAAAAAATGAAATTATAAAATGGGATGATATTGATCGCTATTTGGTTCTTGATTTTTTAGAAAAATTAAGAGCAGAACAGAAATCGTCTGCAACGATTATCAGGATGATTTCTAGTTTACGCAGATTTCACCAGTTTTTAAGACAAGAACGTTTTTGTGAAACGGATCCTATGCAGCATATCGATACACCTAAAAAGAAACAAAAGTTACCCAAAACACTGTCAATTAAAGAAGTGGAACAGATTATTGAAACACCGGATACTTCGACTGTTTTAGGGATGAGAGATCGTGCTATTTTGGAAGTGATGTATGCCACGGGTCTTCGAGTCAGTGAATTGATTTCGCTAAAGTTGGACGATTTACATTTGTCCTTAGGGTTACTTCAGACAACGGGTAAAGGGGACAAAGAGCGGATTGTACCTTTAGGTGACCTTTCCATACGATGGGTCGAACGCTACTTAGATGAAGCAAGGCCGTTTCTGTTAGAAAAAAATAAGAAGAAAAGCGAACAGCCGCCTTTTTTATTTTTGAATTATGCTGGGCAAGGATTTTCACGACAAGGCATCTGGAAAAATTTGAAAATTCATGTTGTTGAATCTGGGGTAGACAAAGAAGTGACTCCTCATACTCTTCGACATAGTTTTGCGACTCATCTTTTGGAAAATGGGGCTGACCTGAGAGTTGTTCAAGAATTACTAGGTCACGCAGATATTTCAACCACTCAAATTTATACTCATATTAGTAAAAAGCGAATGGCTGATGTTTATAAATTACATTTTCCACGAGCATAAAAAGTAAGGGAATTTTTATATGAATGAATTAAATGTAAAATTAGCAGTATTTGAAGGTCCTTTAGACTTACTTCTTCACTTAATTAAAACGTTAGAAATCGATATCTATGATATTCCGATTGCAGAGATTACGGAACAATATATGTCTTACATTCAGTCAATGAAATCACTTGATTTAGAAGTAGCGGGTGAGTATATCGTAATGGCTGCTACCTTGATGTCAATCAAAAGTAAAATGTTACTACCACAAATTTCAATGGTTTTAGAAGAAGATGATTTTTTAGAAGAAGATCCGAGAGAGGCTTTGGTTAATCAATTATTAGAATATCGTAAATATAAATATGCAGCGAAAATATTAAAAGAAAAAGAAGTTGAACGAGATCATTTCTATACAAAAGAACCGACAAATTTAGATGAATATCGGGAAGATATTCCTTTGTTGAAACCAAACGAAGTGACTATTATTGATCTATTTTTAGCCTTTCAGGATGTTGTGAATCGTCAAGAAATCGATGGTTTTGAAGAAGTGAGTGTTACCAGTGAAAATTTTACAATTGAAGATAAAATGTTAGATATTTTAACCCGAGTAAAAGCACATTCAACTAAAGATAGTTTTTTATTTGAAAAATTATTTAAAGTCTTTACACGAAGTGAAGTCGTAGTTACTTTTATGGCATTACTAGAATTAATTAAAGCAGGCGAACTGCTTGCGTTTCAAGAAAATATGAATGGTCCGATTCAGCTGGCCTGTAAAAAAGAGATTGAGGTTTAAGATGAGTAAATTAAGTCAGATTGAAGTTTTATTGTTTGTTTCTGGAGATGAGGGGATTTCTTTAGAAGAATTAGCTCATTTACTTCAGGAACCGACGGCTGTGACCTATAAACTAGTTCATGAACTATTAACTAAATATTTGGAAGATGGAGATAGAGGGTTGAGCATCTTAGAAATTGGCAATCATTTTTTAATGACAACTAAAAAAGAACAGGCTTCTTTATTGAAAAAATATGCTTCTTCCTCTATTACTCATTCCTTGTCACAAGCTGCAGTCGAATGTCTTGCGATTATTGCCTATAAGCAACCAATCACAAGGATGGAACTTGAGGAGATTAGAGGCGTCCAGTCATCGGGTTCTATTCAAAAGTTAATAGCCCGGCAATTGATTATGGGAAAAGGTCGTAAAGAAGGTCCTGGTCGTCCTATCTTATATGGAATTACACCTTATTTTTTAGATTATTTTGGTTTAAAAAGTTTAGATAGTTTACCTCCAGTGATGGAGTTAGAAGAACAAGCAGAAAAAGCAATCCCGAATGATTTATTTTTAGATCGTTTTAAAGAAAAGTTTGCAGAGCTTGAAGAAAATGAGATGGAGGAAAAATAGTGGAACGATTACAAAAAGTTTTAGCCCATTGTGGGGTAGCATCAAGAAGAAAGTCTGAGGAATTGATTATTCAAGGACGAGTGTCTGTAAATGGTAAAGTTGTAACAGAGTTAGGGGTTAAGGTCTCGGCCAACGATCATCTTGAAGTAGACGGTGTTCCGGTCTATCAAGAACAGCCCGTTTATTATTTATTATATAAGCCTAGAGGGGTTATTTCAGCTGTTAGTGATGATAAAGGACGGAAAGTGGTTACGGATTATTTTCCAGGTGTTCCGGAGCGGATTTTTCCTGTAGGAAGATTGGATTATGATACATCTGGTATTCTTTTAATGACAAATGATGGAGAGTTTTCAAACCTTCTAACGCATCCAAGTCATGAGGTTCCTAAAGTATATATTGCTAAAATTAAAGGAACGCCATTGAAGCAGCAATTAAAAGCTTTGGATGAAGGTGTCGTTATTGAGGGACGTAAAACGGCCCCAGCTATTTCAAAACTAAAATCTGTGGATATGCAAAAAGGAACTGCAATTGTTGAGTTAACGATTCATGAAGGTCGCAACCATCAAGTGAAAAAAATGTTTGAAGCGATAGGTTTTCCAGTTTTAAAATTAAAAAGAGAGCAGATTGGTCATTTGACGCTTCAAGGATTAAATTCAGGAGATTACCGTGAATTACCTAAAAAAGAAGTTAGTCAATTGATAGTTGATGCTAAAGGGTTTAAAACTGGTCGAAAGCGTGTACGCGAAACGAGATAATTGCTTATTGAGTAAAAGAGAGTATAATTGAGGATATAAAAAAATAAAAAAAGGTCGTCTTCACGGGCAGGGTGTAATTCCCGACCGGTGGTTAAAGTCCACGAACTTTGCAAACCGTTTGCAAGGTCGATATGGTGAAATTCCAAAACCGACAGTTAGAGTCTGGAGTAAAGAAGATAGAGCTTATTTGATAATGTAATCAGATAGGTGCTATTTTGTCGTGCATTGGTGGCGAAAAGATAGAGCCTATTTTTTTATGGCGTTGAATAGTCTCGTAAGATGATCCAATAGGAGGATTTTCAATGAGAAAAACAAAAACGGAAAAGATGGTTGTTCTATCACTGCTAGCGGGGATGGCATTTATTTTACTAAAGTTAGAATTTTTTGTTTTGCCAACCTTTCCGTGGCTAAAAGTTGATTTTAGTGATATTCCAATTTTGATAGGTACTTTTATTTACGGACCATTAGCAGGCATCATAATTGCCTTTGTCCGATCGTTACTTAATATTATTATTAGTGGTGCTAATTTGGGAAGCTTGGTTGGAAATATTGCGGGATTTTTAGCTTCTAGTTTATATTTATTGCCAATCTATTACTTTTTGAAAAAGGAAAAAAACAGATGGAATTTAGTTAAAGGGACCGTTGCGGGGACGTTATTAATGACAGCGTTTATGGCTTTGGCAAATTATTTTGTTATTACGCCACTTTATCTTTTTGTTTTGAAATTAGATTTTGGGATATCAATCCAACAAATGGTCGTTTATGGGGTTATTCCTTTTAATTTGATTAAAGGAGCTCTTGTCAGTGTCGTTTTTGCTTTAACATTTAAAAGTCTTATTCCTGTTCTAAAAAAGAGACTTAGTGTATCATATAAATAGAAAGTTTTTTGGGGGAATCTTTGGAGGTTAGTCTTCTTAAGATTCCCTTTTTTATGTGTTTATTATTTCTTTTTCATTACCAATATGTTACAATTTGAAGACGATGGTTTAAATGCAGAACAAAAAGTTTGTTTTTGTTGTTAAAGTTGCTGTTTTTAATGTTTTTTCAGGGGGAAATGACTCTTTTTTTTCTGAAAGTTTTGAAATGTTTGAAACAATTGAAACAATTTGAAATAAACTTGTAAGACTGATTATAGAAGGAATGAATGTCACTATGAAGCAACGTAACTACATTACTGGAATTACTGGAATGAGAGCATTGGCAGTTCTAGGGGTTATTATCTATCATTTAATGCCTCATACTATGCCAGGGGGATATCTAGGGGTCCCTCTATTTTTTGTCATCTCCGGTTACTTAATGACTGAGATATTAGTAACAGAGTGGGAAGCTCGTCAAAAAATAAAATTATTTAACTTTTATTATCGAAGAGCCAGGCGGATTTATCCTTCGTTAATTTTACTTTTTATTGTTTTTGGAGCGGTTGCTTTATTTTTGCCGCAAGATTTTTTAACCAATTTTAGAAGTATTACTTTGACGAGTTTATTCAATGTTAATAATTTTTGGCAAATAATGAATGGCTCTTCTTATTTTGATCGTTTTTCAAATCAATCGGCATTCACGCATCTCTGGTCATTATCTATTGAAGGCCAATTCTACCTAACATGGCCAATTATTGTTGCGCTAACGATGTATAAGGATCCTTCACGCAAATTATTACGACGCGTAACGGCAATCTTAACAGTATTGTCTGGAATTTTAATGATTGCTTTTTATACACCTGAAACAATCAATAGAATCTATTATGGAACAGATACTCGCCTTTTTTCTGTGTTAATGGGTGCTTATTTAGCTTTAATAATACGGGATAAAAAAGTTGAACTAAAAAAATTAAATGAAATACAAGGATTAGTGATTGGTGGATTATCCTTTTTTGTTATTATTTTAGGTTTTATTTTTTTACCTGATAATGAAGCTTTTGTTTATCGAGGCGGAATGTTTATTTTTAGCTTATTTTCAGCAGTATTTTTATTCAGTATTATTCAATTTAAGCTGATGAACCGTTTGTTCACTAATCCGGTTTTTGATTGGATTGGTACTCGTAGTTATGAAATTTATTTAGTTCAGTTTCCGGTTTTAATTATTTATGAAACATTGATGAAACTTGATGGAAATAATATATGGTTCCATTTTTTCGTTCAAATGATAATTATTTTAATTTTATCAGAATTAATGTATCGTGTTGTGATGCGATATAAAATAGAATTAACTTTTAAAAAGGTTGAAAGAAAAAAATGGACAGAACTAGTTAAAACGACAGAGCAAAAAATTGCAATTGGTATTTTTGGTTGTTTGTTGGTTTTATTTAGTCTTTCTTTTGTAGAGGCTTCTTCGGGTAGGAACGAAAGCAGTCTTGAATTAGAAAAAAAATTAGCAAGTAATCAAAAAATAATTGAAAAAGCAAATAAAGAAAACAAAGAAAAACAACCGAAAACAAATCAAACGGACGAAAATAAAGTTGAGGAAACAACAACAAGTAGTCTGAAAGAAACTCAAACAACAGAAACCATAGAAGCAGTAGATCTTTCCTATGATTTAACCTCAGAAGAAAAAGAAAAAGCGAAAGAATTAAACGTCACGTCGATTGGTGATTCGGTCTTGTTAAGTGCAGCGCCGGATTTACAAACGATTTTTCCAAAAATGATTGTGAATGCGGAAGTGGGACGCCAATTAGTTGATAGTCCTCCTGTCGTTAAAAAAATGGTAGACAAAAATGAAATTGGTGATATCGTGGTGGTTGTTTTAGGGACTAATGGTAGCTTTAATAGTAAAGATATTGATCAATTAATGACTTATTTTGGAGAGAGACCCGTTTTCTTTGTCAATACAATGGTTGAAAGATCGTGGCAAAAAATAGTGAATGACGAATTAAATGATACTGTCGAAAGATATGACAATGCGCATCTAATTGATTGGAAAACAGCATCATCAGGACAACGTTCATGGTTTGATGAAGATAATGTTCATATGACTCATGATGGAGCAGCAATCTTTAGTCACCTTTTAGCAAAGGAGATTTTACAAACTGTTTCTTAATTTTAATTAGGAGGATAAGAGTTGTCTTGCTTGGCTATCTATCTTATAATATGTGAATTGGCAACACTTTTCTGTACAAAAATTATAAGGTCTTTATTTTCTTCAACT
>NZ_JBQEIL010000015.1:0-31613 GCF_052102835.1 Vagococcus sp. | reverse complement strand
GAAAAACAACATTTTCAAGTTGCCATTTTCCTACATTTTATCACCGCCATTTACAGCAAGCAATATCGCGATATTCGGATGCGGATCACAAGTACAGTAAAGAATGGTATTTCTTCTCAGGCTGGTAATTTAAATGCTAGTGTTCCTGCTTTTATGGGAGGGACTTATAATTTAGAACCAGCAAAAGGGGAGGTAGTCTCTAAAATGAATTATCTTTATGAAACTAAAGGCAAAGATGGGATTACAACAGGCTCCAATCGTTTTATCACCATTCCCCTTCAAGTTTATGGGGCAACGGATCAGACTAAAATTGGGCTTGAAGATTTAAAAATTGAATTGATTGATGGTGTCGATGAATCAGGTAAGGTTGTTCCGTTTAATCTCATTCAAGAAGTAAAAGGAATGAAAGATAGCATTGTGACTTCGAAACAACGATTTTATCCTATTTTTAGAAATTCATGGTCGGAAGCTGTTTATCCTTATGAGCTAATGATAAAAGAAACACCACCATATCCAGCACGGATGCGACAATTGGGAATCGCAATCACATTGAATCCATTAAAAATTAGAAATGGAATTAAAGACAATTTTAGTCGTTATTTAGGTGTTTCTGTACCAGAGGGTGATGTAGAAATTAATTTTAAACAAAAAATTAGTAAAATAAAGCACGATGAAAATTTAAATCATATTGGTTCTTGGCAATCGTTAAATTTAGAAGAAGATATTAAACCAACAGAAATTTTTGATTATGGTGATCCAGAAAGGGATTATAAAAATAATCAAACGGTTGGAACGTATCGACAACTTAGACGGTCATTATATGTTCCAGCAGCTCGAAATAATAATAACTTGAATTCAGTTTATGATTCAGGAAAACAAAAGATAACAGAAACTTCTGGTGGTGATTTCAAATTATCATTTTCTAATTACAAAGTAGATTCAAATCATGTTCCTATTAATGGGATAGCTGGTAATATTAATGATGCAGCTTTGAAAAATTTTTTTTTGTTTCTTTCTGTTGGGACTTATTTAAAAGAAGATATAACTCTTTTAACAGATAATATAGCATTGAGATACTCTTATAATGTTGATAGTATTTGGCTAAGGGGAACAGCGGAAGAAGAATTGACGGAAAATTTTGGTCAACTTTATTATAATGAGATTTCATATAAATATCCGTTGCCAACTATTTCAGTTTATTCAAAATATTTAGATGCGAAGGGAAACGGGAGCCTAGGATCCAGTATTAACACACTTATTAATACAGGTAATGAGGTTTTGACAGCAGGTGCTGAGTTTGTTGCAGTAACTGCAATAGGTGTTAGCTCTAATTTTTGGGCAAAAGACTCTGTTCTTATGCAGAAATGGAATCCAGAGGAATCTGAATTCATTTCTGTCTCAAAAACAGATCCTGAATTACTTGAAGGTGATAATAAAATAGCAGAACCAAAACCCATTGAATATGGAGTGAGTCGTAGTGGAAAATATGATTATGCAACGCTTAATAAAAATCGAATGGCAGATTACGTTTGGTACTCTAAAGTAGAAGAAGCACAAGCAAATGGCAAACTATCTGCGATTAGGTCAGGAAGTGTAGGACAGCGAAAGGGAGCTCAGTATGAAAACTTATTCGTAAGGCGCCGCTTGAAAAAGTCATCTATTGGTGATAGAGATAAATTTGGAAATTCCTTTGCGACTTTAGGATGGGCAAAAATGGCTTGGGAAGAAGATGGAAGTAAGTCGACCCAGTATCCGTCGACTCAATCATGGTTTCCATCAGAATATGATGAGAATGGAGTTGTATCTCAGCAATCAGACTTTATTTTTGGAAATAATGTTTTAATAGTTCCAGCTAAAGTGAGCTATGCTAAGAGTATAAATGAATACCAAACTAATAAACCTAAAAAATTATTTCGTTCTTCTGAGAAAGCGACAGTTGAAGTTAAACCAGTGTTAAAAACGGATGATGAGACTCAAGTAGAAAAAGAATTTACGTTGAAAGAAGTTTTGCCGAAGGGGATGCGTTATGAACTGGGAAGTGCTCGGTTTAATAAAAATGTGCAAGAACCAGAGGTAGAAGAAGTTGCTGGCGAAACAACCTTGACTTGGAAATTAAAAGGAAAAACAAATGTTAAGATACCACCATTAACTTACAACGTTTATTTTGTACAAGGTGATTTGAAGTTTAATACCTCTGGAACAACTGAATTATCAAGTTCAGGTATTGTTTCAATGGAGGGAGCGAATACAAATAGTCGATTACGAACAGATGAAGTCTCCCTAACTTTAGTTCGTGAAGATAAGTGGGAAATTGATCATCAAGTTTCGAAAAAAGAGTGGCTACCAATTGAGGCGAAACAAGAGATAACTTATCAAATTAAAGTTTCTAATCAATTGAAGCAAGATTTAACCAATATAAATATTTTAGACGTATTGCCTGAGGACAAAGACACACTTGGTTCTAAGTTTAAAGGGAATTATAAAATTAAACGAATGAATTATTTTAAAGCAGATCAAAAAACACCTTACACTGGACAGGTAGCAGGCTATGTAACGAATGACCCTATTGATCGAGGAACAAACCCTAATGATGTTAATTTAACCAATTGGACGGCTTATAATCAAGAACTAGCCCAAGGAAAAGCCGTATTTGTAAATATAGCCAAATTAGCTCCTGCAGAATCGTTCTATATTCACCTAACGTTAGAGGTTTCAGGAAGTAAAGCAGGTGATGCGATGAGAAATAGAGTCGTTGGTAATTCTAAAGCAGCGAAGTTGGAGGGGCTAGTCCAGTCACAAGTTCAAGAAGTAACATGGGACTATCCTAAGGTAACCATGAGTTTAAAACGAAAATTAAAAACAAATGCAACAGAATTAGAGCCCATCTATGATTTAGATCAAGAAAAAGAAGAAGTTCAGGCGGTGACTCAAACAGTCAAACGACAAGACGGTCAAACCTTTGCTGAGTTTATACATCCATTTAAGGAGATGAATTTTAAAGGGTATACTTACTTGGGATATCAAGTCAAAGTCGGTGATAAAATTTTTGATGGGAATCTAGACGAAATCCCACTTGAAAATTTTGAAGTAACGTTGCTTTATTTGGGTAGCTTGGATTTTGATGTAACGAAAGACTTGAATTTTGGGTCGCAACGGTTGCTGTCAAAATATCAAGAAAATATTCCACTTCAAAAACAAGAGGGGGTTGTTCCTAAGTTATCAGTGACTAATACATTGGGAAGTACCAGTACTTGGTTCTTAAGTGTCCGTCAGAAAACACCATTGCGGAATATAAAAGAGGAAAAATTACTTGGCGAACTGATTTATCGTAAAAAACCGAATGAAAAAGGACTTGTTTTAAGCAAAGATTTACAGCCTATTAAAAGTAGTGTCACCCCCACTCAAATTTATACAGATGTTCCATTACTACAAGAAGAAGTATCACAGGAAGGAGTTTATCTCAATTTGGGTACAGGTAACTTAGCTGGAACCTTTTCAGGGGAGTTATTATGGAGTTTGGATGATAAGCCCACTCCTTAAATAAAGGAGTCAATAAATTAAGACTTTCTATTAAGTCTGTGATATGCTACTTTTATAGTATAATAATTTGAGGTGAGATGAGTGAGAAAAGTAATTACATATGGAACATTTGATTTATTACATTACGGTCATATTAATCTATTACGTCGTGCCAAAGAGCAAGGGGACTATTTAATTGTTGCCTTATCAACGGATGAGTTTAATTGGGATGAAAAACAAAAAAAATGTTATTTTGACTATGAAAAACGCAAGATGTTATTAGAAGCGATTCGTTATGTTGACTTAGTAATCCCGGAAAATCGTTGGGATCAAAAAGTAACAGACGTTGAGGAGTTTAAAGTCGATTGTTTTGTGATGGGTGATGACTGGAAAGGCAAGTTCGATTTTGTTAAAGAAACAGGCGCTGAAGTGGTTTACCTTGAACGAACACCTGAGATTTCAACGTCACAAATCAAAAAAGATTTAAATAAAAAGAAATAATTTTTATAAGTTAATAGACAAAAAGCTAAATGCTGGTAGAGGCATTTAGCTTTTTTGTCTGTAAATAAAATATAAAGGTATCAATTACATTTATATAATTGATATATACGAATAATTATCTAATAAAATCTGATGAATGTCAATATTAAAATGAGATAATAAATGTTAATAAATGGTATCTATAATAAACAAAAATGAGGTAAAGTAAAAAAGGCTGTATTTTATTTAGTATACAATGTAAAATAGTGGTGTAGTGTTTAATATAATTTAGAATGGAGCGGTAATATGAATCCCAAAAAATTAGTTTATCAATTTATTCTTGAACAGTTATCATCTGGAAAAATGAAACGTGATGCACGTGTAAAAGAACAATACTTAGTTGATCATTTAGGTATTAGTCGTACACCCATTCGTGAAGCTCTAGTTGAGCTTGCAGCTGAAGGTGTTTTAGAGAGAGAACCGAGAAAAGGATTTACAATAAAAACGTATACAAAAAGCGATTTGAAAGAGTTAATTGATTACATAGGTTTACTCACAGGAAAATGTGCACAATTAGTTTGCACAAAAATGTTGGATAATGATTTTGCAAGAATGCATTTTTTAATCGATAGTATGAACTCTGCGATTGAAAATGAATTATATTCTACTTTCAATCGGTTATTAGTTGAATTTCATGAGCAATATATGGCTAAATGCCATAACGAGTTTTTAGACAAAGAACTAAAACGTATTCGTTTTCTATATTTAGATCGAATTTATTTATTTTTTAAAGAGAGTGATAAAATTATTGAAGTCTATACACAACTTAATCAAGAGCACGAACAAATCGTTCGTTTGTTTGAACAACAAGAAGGACAAGCTTTACGTGAGTATCTAGAAAAAACCTATTGGTCAGTAGATAAAGTCGAAGACTATTATCAAGGGAGCTAGTATAACCTACATTAAAAACGAGAAAAATCTCACGTTTTTGTTGTCTAATTTTTAAGGATATCGTTAGTTACTTTATGTTAAACTGTCGCTATTGTTGATGCTTTTTTTTCAATTTAATGTGAAATTTTTAACTATGATTTTACTTTTTAGGGATAGCTTTGTTATCATTTTTTAGTATCTCTCAGCGAAAAAGAAATCGTTTGACAATTAAAAAAAGAAGAGTTATCAATAACTCAGTTAATCATTAAGGAGAAAACGATGGAAAAAGAAGAAGAGAAAAAGCTGGGGTTGTTTAGTTTAATTGCCCTGACGGTCAGCTCAGTCATTGGTGGTGGTATTTTTAACTTAATGACAGATATGGCAAATGTTGCTTCAGTCGGCGCAACGACAATTGCCCTAATTTTATCTGGAATTGGGATGGGGGTTTATGTGGTTTGTTTACAAATCCTCAATCGAAAGTTACCTGAACTAGATGCTGGAATTTATAGTTATACTGGCTATTCATTTGGTAGTTTTATTGGTTTTAATAGTGCTTTAGGTTACTGGCTATCTGTTTTTTAGCTAATGTTGCCTTAGCCTCTCTCGTTTTTAGTGCGTTAAGTTATTTTTTTAATATTTTTGGCGATGGTCAGAATGTCTATTCTGTTATTGGAGCGTCACTGATTTTATGGGGAATGCATTTTATCTTTTTAAAGGGCTCAGATTTTGCTTCAAAAATAAATGGCATAGTCACAATTGCAAAACTGATTCCACTTTTTATCTTTATTATTTGTGCGATTATCGCTTTTGATGCGGATCTTTTTACAGCAGATGTCTGGGGAACGATTGATAAGAACTTTAGTTGGAGCGAGGTCGCTCCACAGATAAAGAAGGCAACCATGCTTTCTGTCTGGGTTTTTGTTGGAGTCGAAGGAGCGGTGGTTTATTCTGCAAGAGCGAAAAGTAAAAAGTTAGTTGGCAAAGCGACGATTTTGGCTTTTGTATTAATTATTTCGATTTATTTATTAGCAACGGTTCTTTCGTTTGCTATTCTTTCCAGAGATGAGCTAGCAGGGTTAGATAAACCTGGGATGGCACAAGTATTGGAAAGTATTATTGGTCGACCAGGAGCTATTTTGATTAATTTAGGAGTGATTATCTCTGCATTAGGCGCTTGGTTTGCTTGTACGATGTTTGCTGGGGAGATTCTTTATCAAGGTTCAAAAGATAATATTTTTCCTCATGTTTTTGCTAAAGAGAATAAACATGAAGCCCCTAAAAATGCGTTAAGGTTAACCAATGGTTTGGTTCAATTCTTTTTATTATCTCTTTTAGTGAATAAAAGCGCTTATAATTTTATGGCTATTTTATCGTCGAGTACTATGTTAATACCTTATTTGTTTGTTTCATTAAGTTTAGTCAAGTTGGCGTGGTATTGGAAAAAAGGTTTTTCAATCGAACTATTACTTGGTATTATATCTTCTGTTTATATGGCCTATTGTATTTTTGCGACAGGTCTCTCTTACTTAATGCTAACTTCGCTTCTTTTTGCGCCAGGGATCTTGCTGTACCTCATTTCAAAACGTAATGCAGGTGAAACTCCATTTAATCGCTATGAACGTATAGGAGCGATTTTATTGGTTGTTTTAGCTCTTGTTTCTGTTCTTTTGATTGGCATGGGACAGATTGATGTACAAAATATCTAACTAAACAAAACGAGACTGTCCTTTTCGGAGAGTCTCGTTTTTGAGAGGAATTCAATTTTATTTATTTAGAATAGATTACTTTTAATTTCATCTAAAGTAGCTTGAGGTTTAAAGTCATGAACTTTAGCTTCACCTAATTTAATTTGACTAAGGTCACATTCGAAGCGTTGTTGTAAGACATTTTCAATAACTTCCTCAAATCCAGCATCTGAAACCGCTAGGTCTAATAATAAAGCTTGATCTTGATTGATTAAGAAAAAATGAGCGAGTGAAATATCCGTAGGCAACAGGTTAAAAAGATCGGCCCCCGTTTGAATCTCACAAACTTTGAAAAAGGCTAAGGCCTTTTCCTTCTTTCCAATAGGATAAACAGCTTGTTCGGTTACTAAATAGTTAGTTGACATGTTTTTTATCTCCTTTAATGGTTCCCCTCACTAATATACTTAGTTAAAAAAGCTAAAATTTTTTTTTATAATAAAAAAACTTGAAATTTTTTTAAATTTCAAGTTTTCTTTGTTTTTAGTCTTTAAAATAAGTCAGTTGTTACTGTTTCCACATATTTAGCTGATTTAGCGGTGGTATAGAGTTGAGTCCCCTCTTTTTCAAAAGCTTTTAATTTAATAATTTCCGCCATTAAATTTTTGACTTCATCAGCGGTTAAATCTTGTTTAGCGATAGTTGGCGTTAAAGTTGTTTGTTTTCCAACAGCATTTAAAAAAGTTAAATTTAATTTTTTCATTTTTCTTTTTCCCTCCTATTATAATGAATGACGATAACTCTCAATGACAATGAGATCATGTAGCGGTTCATCTTCTGGGGCAATTGTACTAAGTAATCGAGCAAATGAAAGAATGGTTTCATCTGTTGCCTCCTTACTAATATTAGCGATGGTTTGCTTTCTGTTTTTTTCTCCTGCTAAGTTATCGTAGTTCAGTTGGACTTTTTTGTCTTCAAAGTTTGCTGACATACTAATCACTTCCTCATATTTTTATTTTTTGTAAGTGGCGCGCGCTTGTTACACTAGTATTAACGAAAAAAGGAGTCGATTTGTCACCCCCTTTATGCCAAATACTTTAAATATTTCAAAGCAGTATGATCTCGCCAACGATAAACGACTTGACGACTGACTTGATATTTCTTAGCGATTTCACTAATACTTAAGCCGTTGATCAACGTTTCAAAGAGAAAATCTTTTTCACGAGGAGTTAAATGAGGCAATAGTTTTGTTAGTCTTTCTTCTACTAAAATTTCAGTTTCATCGATTGTCGTGCTAATTTTTGTTTCAGTTAATATGACAGGTTCTACTGGGAACTCATTTTTTTGTTGTTTTAAATCATGTCGGATGGCATCAATAATTTTCCAATAGACTTTTTGGTAAATAAAATTGTTAAAATTAGTAAGGTCAACCCCATTTTTGAGTTGTTCTCGGTAAGTTTCAATCAGTGTCCATCGAGCTAACTGGAGATAGTCTTCAAATTGAGGGTGATAGAAGTAAATGTGGCATTTTTTTAGTGCGCCAAGTAAAATGTTATGATAATTATCTAATAATTCTTCTTCCGTAATCATGTTATTTTTACCTCGTTTTTAGATTTATTTAGTTGGCCAACTATAATTTTATTTTACTGAAAATTAGTCTGGTAAATCGAATGCCAACTTGACATTAAAACGTTCAATTTGACAGGTTTTAGTTCGTTAGAACGCTTTCAAGGAAACGCGTGTTATGTTATGCTTAATGAGGAGAAAATAAACTAAAATGAGATGGAGGAGTTTGTTATGAATAAAAAAAACATGTTTTTAAAATTGCTACAAGAGGAGCCGCTTACTTTAGAGCAGTATACCGATTTACTTGCTTGTTCTAATACGGTTAATGGTGTTAGCATTTCTAAAGACACGGTATATGTTTGTGATTTATCAGAATTTCCTCAGACAAAATTTAATGCCATAGTGGTTGAATTAGATGGAGTTCCTAAGAGGACAACCAGGACAACACATGAGTTATTAGATGAGTTTAGTCAGCATTCTTTAGTTAGTTATCAAGTGATAAAAAAGTCAGTTTTAGCCGTTTTAAAAATAAGAATCTATAAATTTCCTTATTTGGACTTAGAAACGGTATTTATGACGCTAGATGGATCAGCTAAAAGAAATACGTCAATTATAAATTTGACTTTATTAGATAATGTTTTAACCTACTCACATAACATGTCCTTATTAACTTTTTGTAATGACTTAGAGTTAATCCTTCCAATAAGTTTAAGGGCGTTGTTGCGCCGAATTGAAATTGCTGCACGTTGTTATTTTGTTTTTTATCATCATGAACTAGCTCCTCGCGCTCAATTGAGTGAAATTCACTTTATTGATCATTGGCGAGGCCATTGGTTTAAACAAGGCAATACACATTTTAGTAAATATTATATGGATGTTGATTTTAAATCTTTTTATTTAGAAAGATTTTTAGCACAAGGCTATGAACAAATTAAAGACTTAGCTGAAATTACAAGTTACCGAGAGTATTTGTCAGTTTTAGAAAATTAGAAGACAAGGGGTTCGAGGAAGTTTTTGAAGTATGGTATTATTGATGAATAGTTTAAAATAAAGGAAGAAAAAAGATGGAAACGATTGTATCGATAAAAAAAATAAAAGGTCCAAATTACGAATTAACCACACAATCTGGCATAGTTTTTCAAGCCTCAGAAGATTCTTTGGTTAAATATCGTTTATTAAAAGGTGAAGAAATTTCCTCGGCTCAAATTAAACAGATAAAGAAAGAAGCTGAGTTGGCGGGAGCCTACCAAGCTGTTCTGAATTATTTAAGTTTTCAATTACGTTCGGAGAAAGAATTACGTGATTATTTGAAAAAGAAAGAAGTCAGCTCAGAAGGGATCTATACGATCATTGAAAAATTAAAAGACTTAAAACTAGTGGATGATTTAGTTTATGCTGAGAGCTATGTTCGAACGCAAATTAGGACTTCTGATAAAGGTCCAATTGTCATTAGGCAGCAGCTTATTAAGCGTGGTATCGCTGTCGCTACTATCGAACAAGCGTTACAACAAATGACACCAGAGATTGAGTTTGAGCTTGCTTATCAAGTGGCCGAAAAGGCACTCCGTAAATATCAAAAGAAAAGTCATCGTGAACGAATCAATAAAACAAGGCAGTACTTACAAACAAAAGGTTTTATTGGTGATACGATTAGTTTGGTGATGGAGGAACTCTCTGTTGAAAAAGATGAAGACCTAGAAAAAGAGTTGCTTTTTAAAGCAGGGGATGTCTATTGGCGCAAACAAGCCAAACAAGAGCCGTTTAAACGAAAACAAAAAGTGATTGCTTCTTTGTTAAATAAAGGATTTTCATATGATGTAATTCAACAATATCTCAATGAAAAAGAACAGGAAGCGTTAGACAATGAATAAGTTAAGTTGGAATACGCGAAGAATTGAGGAATTTCAAAAGGATTTATTAACGTGGTATGAACAAGAAAAAAGGTTGTTGCCTTGGCGCGAAAACACATCAGCGTATCCCATCTGGGTCTCAGAAATCATGCTACAGCAAACACAAGTTGTCACGGTTATTCCTTATTTTTTAAGATTTATGGAATGGTTTCCGACGATTGAAGCGTTGGCTGAGGCTGATGAAACTCGTTTATTGAAAGCTTGGGAAGGCCTTGGTTATTATTCGCGAGTTAGAAACATGCAGATTGCCGCTCAACAAATTGTGGCTGATTTTGATGGCCAGATGCCAAAGACCATTGAAGAGATTAGTTCTCTCAAGGGAATAGGACCTTATACAGCTGGAGCGATTGGAAGTATTTCGTTTGATTTGGTAGAGCCTGCAATCGATGGTAACTTGATGCGCGTCTACAGTCGTTTGTTTAGTATTGCTGAGGACATTGCTAAAGTTAAAACAAGAAAGACCTTTGATTATTATGTTAGAACAACAATGTCTGAAAGTCACCCTGGTGATTTTAATCAAGCTTTGATGGATTTGGGCTCAAGAATTTGTACACCTAAAGCACCTAAGTGTGAAGATTGTCCTTTACAAGCGTATTGTCAAGCGTATGCTGAAGGAACAACCGCCAATTTTCCAGTAAAATTGAAGAAAATTAAAGCGACTCCCTGCTATTATTTGGCTTTAGCAATCAAGAATGAAAAAGAGGAATATCTATTGAGCCGGCGAGCGGAGACTGGCTTATTAGCCAAAATGTGGACGTTTCCTTTAGTTGAGGTCACAAAGGAAGAATATTTGAGTTTTAAAAAGACTTCTGAAGGACAAGAAGACACGAGTCAAGCCTCACTCTGGGATAGTTTAGTCGCTGAAGCTTCACCGTCAGAATTAAAAACGCCTTACCTCAAACGATTGCAGCAAGAATTTCCAGCGGTCATTTGGCAGCTATCCGCATTAGGAGAAGTCGTTCATTTGTTTAGTCATCGAAAATGGCACATTTTAGTGTCTTACGGCATCCTACCAACACTTCAATTACAAAATACGGTCGAAAATGAAGCATGGATTCATCCAGAGAATTTTAAAAATTATAACTTTCCAAAAGCTCAGGAAAAGATGTTGAATTTATTAAATCAAACTAAAAAGTTAACTTAAGGTGTGTTTTAATTCTGTATTTTTAATCTCCATTATGTGTGATTGTTAAGACTTCAAAAAAATAGTGAGAGATTATGAACAAAAAAGTCGAATAAAATGCCTCATCTAATTTTTTTGTGCTATAATATTTTTGATGTCGGTGTAATGAGCACCCTCTATAAAAAATTGGTGAACGACCAAAGAAAGTAGGGGAATAATGCGTGTACCAAAAGAAGGAGAGTTCGTAACTATCCAGAGCTACAAGCATGACGGCAGCTTGCATCGTACGTGGCGTGACACAATGGTTCTTAAGACCAGTGAATGTTCGTTAATCGGAATGAATGATCATACACTCGTGACAGAATCGGATGGTAGACGTTGGGTGACACGCGAGCCAGCAGTCTTGTATTTTCATACTAAGTACTGGTTCAATATAATTGCAATGATTCGTGAGAAAGGGGTATCTTATTATTGTAATCTCGCTTCACCATTTGTTCTAGATGAAGAAGCATTGAAGTACATTGATTATGATTTGGATATTAAGGTCTTTCCGGATGGCGAAAAACGTCTTTTAGATGTTGATGAGTATGAAGACCACCGAAAGATTATGCAATATCCGACTGAAATTGATTTAATTCTTAAGGAGAATGTCAAAATTCTTGTGGATTGGATTAATGAAGGTAAAGGCCCATTTTCCGATGAATACGTTGAAACATGGTATCAACGATATCAGCAATTATCTAAGCGATAAGCAAGTGTGCGATTAGTGCAAAATAAAGAAAAGCCTAGAGACGGATGATTAACATCGTTGTTCCTTAGGCTTTTTGTTTTATAATTTTTTAAGCATATCCGTATGTACGATACCAGCGTCTAGGTATTCTTCGCCAAAAGGTTGATAGCCAAGTTTTTCATAAAATGGAACAGCATGAACTTGAGCCCCGAGTACCATTTCGGTCAAACCTTCTTGCTTAGCATAATCTTCCATATGGAGCATAATTTCACGGCCATATCCTTTACCACGTCCCTCTTTGGCAACAGCGACGCGTTGCACCTTGATACGATTATCATTAATTGGATAGAGACGAGCTGTTGCAACTGGACTTTCATCGGCATACATTGTAAAGTGTAAACAAATTTCTTCATCTTCGACCTCAAGTTCGACAGGTACTTCTTGTTCGGCAACAAAAACTTTAAAGCGAAGAGCTAAAGAATCTTTATAAATTTGGCTGTTTAAATCAGTTGTTGACTGGAATGTTAACATTTTTATCGTCCCCTTTATTAAAAAAATAAGCATTTATTGCAAGTTTATATTATACTATAACTTACAATAAGATAAATGTTAATGTAAAACAATCATAAATACAATTAATTTAAATAAAGGAGAGAGACTATGTTTAATCGAATCAGGGATTCAAAACTAATGTTTTGGTCGTTAGAGTTACTTATTATTGCCACCCTAATCTTTGTTGGTACCAAAATCAATTTTCTGTTTTACCCAATTGTCGCCATGTTTACCACCCTTTTTGCCCCCATCTTAGTATCAGGCTTTCTATACTATCTGGTGAATCCACTTGTTTTATTTTTGGAAAAGAAAGGCTTGAAACGTTCACCCGCTGTGGGGCTCGTGATGTTACTTTTGATTGCGATTCTCATCTTTTTGTTTATGACGATTATTCCTAATTTGATTAATCAAATCACAGCTCTGATGAAAAAGATGCCAGCTACAATAACTGTGATTGAGCGTTGGATTGATGAGTTAGCACAGCATCCAGCGGTCAAAAATTTGGATATTGAGCAATACATGGATAAGATTGGCCTTTCTTTTGGCTCAATTTTTAAATCAACCTTTAATGGTGTTACCACAGGAATAGGTTCGATTGTTTCTTCTGTTGCTGGAATTGTGATGCTCGTTATTACGGTTCCTTTTATGTTGTTTTATATGTTGAAAGATGGCGATCGCTTTATTCCAACATTGAAACCTTATTTCCCAGAGAAACATAAAGACGAAATTGAAACGCTTTTAAGAAAAATGAGTCATACTATTTCAAAATATATTAGCGGTCAAATGATTGAGTGTTTATTTGTAGGAATGTTTACCTTTTTAGGTTATTTAATTATTGGCGTGGATTACGCTTTTCTGTTCGGCGTAATTTCAGGAGTTACTAATATGATTCCTTATATTGGACCTTATATTGGTTTAGCACCTGCCCTGTTAGCAACAGTCTTTATGGATCCATGGAAAGCCGTACTAGCTTGTATCGTTGTTTTGATTGTTCAACAAGTGGATGGAAATATAGTTTATCCTAATGTTATCGGCAAGAGCTTAGATATCCATCCATTAACCATCATCATTATTTTGCTGGTTGCTGGAAATATTGCTGGTCTTTTAGGTATGATTTTAGGTGTGCCATTTTATGCTGTCTGTAAAACAATCTTCGTCTATGTTTTTGATATTATTCAATTAAATCGACGGGATGAAGAAAAGAAAAAAATAAAGGAAAAAATTGTTAATAATGAATAAAAAAAGTTGAGAGTAATTGCTAATTATCGTTATTTATGATACGATTTTCACGTAATTATTTATTAAGTAACAATATATAAGGAGAGAATAGCTTATGAACGCTGACCCCGAGAGTCAGTCCGTATGGATTAATCTAATAATATTGGTGGTACTAACCTTGCTGAATGCATTCTTTGCTGCCGCAGAGATGTCGGTTGTTTCAGTTAATCGAAATCGTCTGGAGTCAAAAGCTGCTGAGGGAGATCGGTCATCAATCAAATTGCTCAGATTAATCAATAACTCAGGGAATTTTCTATCGACAATTCAAGTCGGTATCACATTGGTAACTATCTTGTCTGGTGCTTCTTTGGCCAATTCGTTTGCGAGGATGTTAGCACCTGTGTTTGGAAATGTGCCTTGGGGGAAACAAGCCGCTCAAACAATTATTTTGATTTTATTGACGTATATTTCTATCGTTTTTGGAGAACTGTATCCTAAACGAATTGCGCTAAATAAATCAGAAGAAGTGGCAAAATTTGTGATGGGTCCGATCCAAGTAATAGGAGCTTTGATGAAACCATTTGTTTGGTTATTATCAAGTTCGACGAATCTTTTGAGTCGTTTGACCCCAATGACTTTTGATGATGCTAATGAAAAAATGACGCGTGAGGAAATGGCTTACATGTTAACAAACGAAGGTGTTCTTGACTCAGATGAGTTAGAGATGGTCCAAGGTATTTTCGATTTGGATACAACACTGGCACGTGAAGTTATGGTTCCTCGAACAGAGGCTTTTATGATTAATATTCATGACTCTGTTGAAGTCAATATGGAAAAAATCCTAGGTAATAATTTTTCAAGAATTCCAGTTTATGATGAAGATAAAGATAGAGTCATCGGTGTTTTACATTTGAAAAATTTACTTAAAGCTGCGCATAAATTTGGCTTTGAAAATTTAGATTTACTTCAAGTTATTCATGAACCGCTGTATGTTCCAGAAACAATCTTTATTGATGACCTACTTTTAGAGCTAAAGAAGACTCAAAATCATATGGCCATTCTTTTGGATGAATATGGTGGGGTAGTTGGTTTAGTAACTTTTGAAGATTTATTAGAAGAGATTGTCGGCGAAATTGATGACGAATCAGATGAAATTACGGCTGAACATCTCTATCGTAAAGTGGCAGAAGATCAATATATTATTGAAGGCCGCATGTCAATTGATGATTTTAATGAGGTTTTTATGACCACGCTAGAAATGAATGAGGTTGACACGATGGCAGGCTACCTAATCACGGCATTAGGAGTTATCCCAGAAGAACATGAGCGTCTATCGGTTGATGTCGAAAACGTGACCTTAACGACCTTTAAAGCACAAGGAACACGTCTTTTAGAAATTCAAGTAGATGTCCATGAACGAGTAGAAGAAGATGAAGAAGAATATCGCAAGGCTAAGTACCAACACGATACATTTGAAGACTAAAAAAACCTGTGATAAAAAGTAATATTTTATCACAGGTTTTTTAACTTATTTTTTGAAGCGAATGTTTGGGTAGTTTTGGATTAAACGGTGTAAGTTACGTTGATGCAATAACTTATGTGGCGTTTGACTCAGATAGTGTTTAATTTTACCAAGATTCGCATGAGGTTCATGATTTTTAAAGAGATGATCCAAACGGTATTCTTTAATCGCTGCGTTTTGAGGATCGCTTGTATCAATAATAGCAGAAACTTCTTTTTTGGCAGTTAGTGTGAAAATAAGAGTGGTTAAGACATCTGCCATAAAAAGGATGAAGAGAATAACGGGGCCTATTCCTTTTGTAACATGATCAAAATCTTGAATCCCTCTACCAACGATTGGTTGGATGACCTTGATTAAGAATAGACAGCCAATACCCCAAAAAAGTGAAACTGGGACTGCGACACGGCCACCGATATTTAAAGGCATCTCAGAGTAATCCCATAATTTCATTTTAAATAATTTTTCGAGTAACCAACTCGTTACAAATTCAATGATGGTCACAATCACAATCATATTAAAATAAAGATTAAGTAACGACCCGTAGTGTTTTGGCACAAGTAGTAAAACAGCTGTGACACCAAAGCCATAAACAGGACAATAAGGGCCAAGTAGAAAACCGCGATAAACAAAATGTCTGGCTTTAATCGAGCAATAAACACTTTCCCATAGCCAACCGACAACGGAATAGACCAGAAAAGTCATAAATAAGGTAGTCATTGACGACATGATAATTCCTCCTTTTTTGAATGATAACTACTCATTAAGTATACCGTAAATGAAATAAGATGGAAAATATTAACTAATTTGTCAGATTTGTTAAGGAGTTTTAAGGAGGGAAACCAGTGTAAATTGAGAAAAATAAAAATTATTTGTAAAAATGAACAGAGAGCCTTTCTCAGCAAGCCTAAAGCATGCTATACTAGACCATGGTTGTTTAGGCGAGGCTTATTTAGATAGATATAAATCAAGAGATTAAAGGAGAACGAGAAATGGGATTAGACCAACGACAAGAAGTCGATAAAAGGCGAACGTTTGCGATTATTTCGCATCCGGATGCAGGGAAAACAACAATTACAGAACAACTTTTACTATTTGGTGGCGCGATACGAAATGCTGGAACAGTAAAAGGGAAAAAAACAGGGAATTTTGCTAAATCAGATTGGATGGATATTGAAAAGCAACGTGGGATATCTGTTACCAGTTCTGTGATGCAATTTGATTATGATGATAAACGAATCAACATTTTAGATACACCAGGACATGAGGACTTTTCAGAGGATACCTATCGAACGCTGATGGCAGTGGATAGTGCTGTGATGGTGATTGATAGCGCTAAAGGAATTGAAGCTCAAACAAAGAAATTATTCCAAGTCTGTCGTATGCGTGGAATTCCAATTTTTACCTTTGTTAATAAATTAGATCGAGATGGTCGTGAACCTTTAGAATTATTGGAAGAACTAGAAGAAGTTTTAGAGATTGATTCTTATCCAATGAACTGGCCGATTGGTATGGGTAAAGGATTTGAAGGATTATATGACATGTATCATAATCGTGTCGAAATTTACCGACCTAATCGTTACGATGGCGAACGTTTTATTCCTTTAACAGAAGACCGTAAATTAACAATAGACCATGATATTAGTAAATTATCGATTTTTGATCAAGTTCAAGAAGAAGTAGAACTATTGATGGAGGCGGGTAATGAGTTTTCAGAAGAAAAAATAGCAAAAGGTGAATTAACACCAGTATTTTTTGGTTCTGCTTTAACGAATTTTGGTGTACAAACCTTTTTAGAAACGTTCTTACAGTTTGCACCGAAACCTAATCCACATAAAGAGGAGAATGGTGAAATTAAAGATCCTTATTCATCTGATTTTTCAGGTTTTATTTTTAAAATCCAAGCGAACATGAATCCGGCTCATCGTGATCGGATTGCCTTTGTTCGGATTTGTTCGGGAACTTTTGAGCGTGGGATGGATGTTCAACTAGCACGGACGGATAAAAAAATTAAATTAAATAATTCGACTCAATTTATGGCAGATTCGCGTGAAATGGTTCAAGAAGCCGTCGCTGGAGATATAATCGGTTTGTATGACACGGGAAATTATCAAATTGGTGATACGATTTATACTGGAAAAGATAAGATTGTTTATGAAGAACTACCGCACTTTACGCCGGAACTATTTATGAAAGTAACCGCAAAAAATGTAATGAAGCAAAAATCATTTTATAAAGGGTTAAATCAATTGGTTCAAGAAGGTGCAATTCAATTATATAAAACGTATTTGACGGAAGATTTCTTAATTGGGGCTGTAGGTCAGTTGCAGTTTGAAGTTTTCAAGCATCGTATGTCAGGTGAGTATAATACTGAAATTATCATGGAGCCAATGGGGACTAAAATTGCTCGCTGGATTGATCCTAAACAGCTAGATGAGAAGATGAGTTCAAGTCGTAATATTTTAGCACGTGACCGTTTTGATCAACCCTTATTCTTATTTGAAAATCAATTTGCAATGCGTTGGTTTGCCGATAAGTATCCAGAAGTTGAATTGAAGACTTTACTATAAAAAAAGACCTTTTCTATTTTTTGTAAATAGAAAAGGTTTTTTTTAGGCTGTTGCTTTTTGTTGGATTTGCTTTAAAATTTTACGTGATACTGGACCTACAATTAATAATTGATAAGGTAGAGCGACAATAAAATTCATAATCCAAGCGTGTGGATAGAGCGTTGGAAATGTAGTAAGTGAACTACTATTCATAAGTAAACCGAAAGCTGACATGAAAGTGACCATTCCGAGAATCATTAAACATGAAATGGTTACAATTAAATAAAAAGGTTTTTCATGTTTGATTGGTAATTTGAAAGCAATGTATTTTGCGATTTTCCCAACAACTAGCGTGTCTAATAAAAAGGCAACAATGAAACCAGGAAGTAATCCTTTCAGTAAAGTTGGAAAAGAAAAAGCATTTTGAAGTAATAAATTATAGCAACTCATTCCTAGAACCATTAAAAAGCACATGATTAGAGTAAAAATGAATCCTTCTTTTTTATTTCTTGGCAAATAAAGACCTCCGATAGATTAAATTTTTTTCACAAAACTTAGTGTAGCAGAAAAAAAGCAACTTCATAAGTTAGAATATGATTAATTATAGATTAATTTTATATGAAAAAGATAATTGGATTAAATTTGATGTTTATCTTATAATTGTTTTAAAAAAGAATAGGAGTGTAAAAATGAAAAAAATGATGATTGATTCAGAATTTTGGAATATCTTTCCAGAAGCACAGCTTAATATTTTAGTACTTAAAGATTTAGATAATCAAGTTAATGAAGAAGATGATGCAACGTATCAACAATTATTAAACGATGGAAAAAAAGCAGCAACTTCCTTTCTAGGTGAAGCTGTTTTTAGCCAAAATCAAGCCGTTAATGAATGGCGTGAAGCATTTAAATTGTTTAAAACAAAAAAAGGCGCGCGTTCTTCAATTGAAGCTCTTTTAAAAAGGGTTGATCAAGATCGTGAATTCAATCCTATTAATCCTTTAGTTGATATCTATAATAGCGTTTCACTAACTTATGGTGTCCCTTGTGGTGGTGAGGATTTAGAAACCATTGTTGGTGATTTACATTTAGGTAAAGCTCGAGGTGGTGAAGATTTCTTTCCTTTAGGCGCTGAAACGAGTTCTCCAGCATTACCAGACGAAATTATTTATTATGATGAAGACGGAGCGATTTGTCGTTGTTTTAATTGGCGAGAAGCGCAACGAACGATGTTAAAAGAAGAAACAAAAAATGCTGTTTTAGTTATTGAAGCATTAAACCAAGAACAAATTGAAAGAGCAAATGAAGCAATAACCGAACTCCAGAAAAGAGTTCAAAAATATTTAGGAGTTACGGGTGTCATTACTAAATTAACAAAAGAAAATACAGAAGTAGAGATTGGTTAATTTTAGTTTTTAATGAAAACTAGAGGAGGAAGTCTAATATGGGGTTTAGATTTAAACTGAAAGTGGATGATAAGATTTCTTTGGTTTATCCAACGCTTGAATTAGCGCCACTTTTTTTTGAAGTTATTGACAGCGATCGCATGCATTTAGAACGTTTTTTACCATTCGTTGAAGCAACAAAAACGGTTGAAGATGAAAGGAAATATTTGGAAGCTAAATTGAATGGTGTTGCTAAGGGAACCGATGCTATCTTTTTTATTGAAAAAGAGGAGCAATTAGTTGGATGCATTGATTTACATTTCATTGACCGAGCAAATGCTCGAGCCGACGTTGGTTATTGGTTGCATTCAGGTTCTATTGGTCAAGGGGTAATGACTAAATGTGTCTTGAAATTGATTGCTTTTGCTTTTGATGAATTAAAGCTTAATAAATTGAACTTGGTGGCGGATACTCAAAATTTAGCAAGTAATCAAGTCGCTAAAAAAACTGGTTTTCGTTTAGTTGGTGTCGATTTAGAAGATCAATGGGTTCGTGGTGAGTTTCGCGATATGAATCGCTATGAACGATTAAGAAGTTCTCAAAATTAAAAAAAGCAAAAAGTCGTTGGTCGATAAGAACGAGACCAGCGGCTTTTTGCTTTGGTTATTTAGTAGATTGTTCTGTCGGAGTATGAGTCAATGATAACTCGACAACTCCTTTAGTTTTGAGAACATCAAGTCGAGGATTAGATAGACCTGTATCTAAAAGACTAGTTAAGACATGATTGATTTCAAAATCTTTAATTTCTCTGACCTTATTAATAATGACAACTTCTGTATGTTTAGGTGCTTCACTATAAACAACTAACGTTTTACCGAGTGAATAGACCTTAACATAACTTGCATCGGTGTTTTCCAGCTGCTTGTCTACTAAATTGCGGTAGCTATTGGTTACATCGATTAATTTCATTTTACTCACCTCTCTGAATAGTGTATTTAGATATTGAAAATATCTGATAATTAATTATAACATATTTAATATAGGAAAAGTAAAAAGACGATACTTAAATGAAGTGCAATTTATAATTAATTATCCTATGTTTAAACCTAATAATAGATGTTTTGTGTATGTCATACTATCGTGTTATTTTTAAGTGGAATTAAGCGAGTAGTTGAACAGATTAGAATAATTTGAAGATAGGACTATTTCAAAAAAATTCCCAGAAATAAATGAATGATTTTTTATTATTTTTGGTAAAAACTGATTCTTTGTTTTATCGGAAAGGATTATTTATAATGAAGAACGTATCTTTCAAAGGGGGAAGTCAGTTGTTTAAACAAAGGATAACTTTCAAACAATTTTGGGAATTGTCTGAAATCTATACCGCACCGTTAAATCTTTTTATTATCTTATTGGGTGTTTCACTTGCTCATTTTTGGTCAGTGGTATCCTTATCATTACCATTATTTCTTTTTATAGGAGTTCTTTTAAGTTTTCATTTGGCAGTGAATATTTTTAATCATTGGATGGATTTTGAAAATGCCAGTGATGAAAACTATAAAAAGTATACTAACATCATTGGCCGCGATGGTTTGTCTTTACCAATAGTAAAAAAACTATTTTGGTTCTGGTTTGCTTTTTCTTTGTTTTTAGGTAGTTTATTAGTATTTCAGACGAATCTGTGGATAGGAATTTTGGGATTAATTGGGTTTTATGTGGGGTTATTCTATTCTTATGGTCGTCGGCCACTGAATAGTTTACCAATAGCCGAAACGTTAACCAGTTTGGCGAGTGGTTTTTTTATTTCATTATTGGCCTATTATTTAGTGACTTTTTAAAATGAAAATTTTCAGATAAAGCAATTATTAAAGGTTTTTGTGATGAGCTTGCCGCTGGTTATTAGTATGTTTAGTAATTTATTAGCAAATAATACTTGTGATTTAGAAGAAGATATTAAAAATCAGCGCAAAACGTTGGTTTATTATCTCGGTAAAAAGAGGGCGGTGCAGTTATTGGTCACTTTATACCTTTTTAATGCTTTATTGATAGTTTGTTTAGTCATCTTAAATTTAGCACCTTTCACTATTTTGTGTTTACTATTGATTTATCCGTGGGGGTGGAAGACGCTCAAGATCTATCAAATACTTCAAGATAAAAAATTGACCTTTCCATTGGTTCTAAAAGTGATGTCTGTGACGATGGTTGGCTATCCATTGCTGTTTTTTATTGGCAGTTTTTTATAAAAAATAAGCATTACTTATCTTATAAATTTAATTATTTTGACAAAATGAATGAAAAAGCGAGGTTGACTCAAAAGTCAATCTCGCTTTATTTTTAATTTTCTATTGTTTTTTCAGTAACGATAATTTCTTTATCATCGTTAAGAATCGCTTTTAGTTCTTTCGTTGCAGGATGATCGAGATAAAAATCGGCAATCCCATCTTCGATATGTTCTTGTATAACACGTCTTAACGGTCGTGCTCCCATTTTAGGATCATAGCCCAACTCAACTAATTTTTCTTTGACATTATCTTCAACAGTTATTTTGATTTCTTGATCTTGTAATAGCTGATTGACATCGTCTAACATCAAACTTACAATTTCTTGTAAATGTTCTTTCGATAGCGCATTGAATTCAATAATCGCATCAAAACGGTTAAGAAATTCAGGTTTGAAAAAGTTAGTAAGTTGACCAACGATTGATTGAGTTGTTCCAGACTGAATAGCACTAAAACCAACATTTGCTTCGTTGTTACCTGTTCCAGCATTACTAGTCATGATGATAATCGTATCTTTAAAACTAACGGTTCTTCCTTGTGCATCTGTCAAACGCCCATCATCTAAAATTTGTAAGAACATGTGAAGAACATCCGGATGAGCTTTTTCGATTTCATCCAATAAAATTAGGCTATAAGGATGACGGCGGACTTGTTCTGTTAATTGACCAGCTTCGTCATAGCCGACATAACCAGGAGGAGAGCCGATTAATTTAGAAACACTGTGTTTTTCCATATATTCACTCATATCAAAACGGATCATACTTTGTTCTGAACCAAATAATTCATAGGCTAGCTGTTTAGCTAGTTCGGTTTTACCAACACCTGTTGGGCCAACAAATAAGAAAGAGCCGATGGGGCGATTTTTATTATTGAGGCCAATGCGATTACGACGGACCGCACGTGTAACTTTATCAATCGCTTCATCCTGACCAATGACTTGTTTTTTCAAGTCGAGATCCAGATTTTTCATTTGAACTTGTTCTTTTTCTTTTAGTTCTCCAACGGGAATACTTGTCATAATCTCAACCACTTGTTCCATATCCTCAGTTGTGACAACGGGGACATCCTCATCAGCAATTTGATTTTCTTTGAGTTTTTCCCATTTTTTGATTTGATCGCGATAGTAAGCTGCTTTTTCAAAATCTTCATCTTGTGACGCTTGATTTTTTTGGTTTTCAGCTTCTTTCAATTTATCATCGATAATTTTAGGATCAATAAATTGAATTGCTAGATTTTTTTTAGAACCTGTTTCATCTAATAAATCGATGGCTTTATCTGGAAGTTGACGATCGGCAATAAAACGATTAGATAATGTTACGGCAGCTTCAATCGCCTCATCCGTGTATTGAACATGGTGGAAGTCTTCATATTTAGGTTGAATCCCTTTGAGAATAGTGATAGTTTCTTCAACACTTGGTTCATTGACACGAACAGGTTGCATTCTTCTTTCGAGAGCCGCATCTTTTTCAATCAAGCGGTACTCATTTAAAGTGGTCGCACCAACCATTTGGAGTTCACCACGAGCTAGGGCAGGTTTTAAAATATTACCAGCATCCATACTACTGTCGCCAGCAGTTCCAGCTCCGACGATTTCATGCACTTCATCAATGAAAAGAATGATACTAGGGTTATCCTTTAACTCTGTAATTAAGTGTTGCATCCGCTCTTCAAATTGACCCCGGATACCTGTCCCTTGAACTAAAGAAACAACATCGAGACGGACAACTTCTTTGTGTTGTAACTTTTGAGGAACATTTCCTTCTGCAATTTTTAAAGCCAGACCTTCGACGACCGCTGTTTTACCGACCCCTGGTTCACCGATTAAAACAGGATTGTTTTTTGTTCGACGATTTAAAATTTCGATAACGCGTGTGATTTCTTTGTCACGGCCAATCACAGGATCTATTTTACCTTCACGTGCCTCTTGCGTAAGGTTGGTTCCGTAATCTTGTAAAACGGATGGCCCACCATTTTTTGGTGGGTGAGGAGGTTGCATTCCACCACTTTGAGTCGGAGGCGTTTGCTGAGACGTGTTTTCTTTTTGGTGTTGTTCTGCTAATTGTTTAAATAAATCATTGAGTGAATTAAAACCATAAGGGTCTTGCATCAGTCGTTGTCGATTAGCAGTGTCTTCTTGTGCTTTTAAATCACGATAGCAACGTTGACAAAGATTAATTTGTTTTTTTTCACCTTGAACATTAGTATAAAGATGGATCGTTGCATCATGTTGTTGACAATTTTGGCATAACATAATAGAGAGTCACACTCCTTTTATTTACTGTTTTAAAGAAAGGTGTTTTAAACATTGACCTTTACTGACTATTATAATGGGAGATTAGAGAACTTTCAACTGATATGCCTCCATAGTTAAGGAGAATGAATAGTCGTAATTTTAGGAGGAATAATTTATACTGATAGTAAGAGGGACAGGTGAAAGTATAAAAATGATAAATTATCAAGAATTAGTTGAACAACTAGTAGCAGGAGAGATCGAAGAAATTATTGTAGAAAAGGAAAATTTCTTTTCATTTAGAGAAGTCTGGTTAGTCCAAGACGAAAAAGAAAGAATTGTCGGAGAAGCTGGACTTGAGGGACGTATCGTGTATCGTTTATCACCGAAAGAGTAGGCTTTTAAGAAAATTTCAAACTCTTTTTTTTAATGAAAAAAAGTTGTAAGAATTTGAAAAACATGGTATTCTTTATGATTGAAAGGGTCTTTTTAGAATAGCGATTATGAAAAGTTATTTTTTGAGACCTCTTAAAATATTTTATACACACTAAAGGAGACAGATAACTATGGAAAAAAGAGATTTTCACGTAATTGCAGATACAGGTATTCATGCTCGCCCAGCTACTTTATTGGTGCAAACTGCGAGTAAATTTAGTTCAGATATTAATTTAGAGTATAAAGGCAAATCAGTTAACTTAAAATCAATCATGGGTGTAATGTCACTAGGCGTTGGTCAAGGTGCTGATGTAGCAATTACTGCTGAAGGTGCAGATGCTGCTGAAGCAATCGCAGCAATCGCAGAAACAATGAAAAAAGAAGGTTTATCTGAATAATGACAAAACAGTTGAAAGGTATAGCCGTAAGTGATGGTATTGCAGTTGCTAAAGCTTATCTTTTAGTTGAGCCTGATTTATCATTTGAAAAAGCTTCAATTGAAGATGTAGATCATGAAATTGCTCGTCTATCTGATGCTTTAGGTCATTCGACTCACGAATTACAAGCCATTCGTGAAAAAGCAGCTAAAAGCTTGGGTGAAGAAGAGGCACAAGTATTTGATGCACATTTAATGGTACTAGCTGACCCTGAATTAGTTGGTGCAATTGAAGGAAACATTAAAGATAATAAAGTTAATGCTGAATCAGCATTAAAAGATGTTGCGGATATGTTTGTAGGCATGTTCGAAGCCATGGTAGATAATCCATATATGCAAGAGCGTGCGGCAGATATTCGTGATGTAACAAAACGTGTGATGAGTCATCTATTAGGAATTAAACTTCCAGATTTATCAATGATTAATGAAGAAGTTGTCCTAATTGCAGAAGATTTAACACCTAGTGATACTGCACAATTAGATCGACGTTATGTGAAAGCGTTTGTGACAAATATTGGTGGTCGTACCTCACATTCAGCAATTATGGCTCGTTCGCTTGAAGTACCAGCTGTTGTTGGTACTCAAGAAATAACAGAACATGTTAATGAGAATGATATGATTGCGGTTGATGGGACTTCAGGTGAAGTCATCGTTAAACCAACAGCTGAACAAATCAAAGCGTTTGAAGCAAAAGCAAAAGCTTTTGATGAGTTAAAAGCTGAGTGGGACAAGTTAAAAGATGCTAAGACTGAAACGGCTGATGGCAAACATTTTGAATTAGCAGCTAATATTGGAACACCGAAAGATTTGGAAGGTGTGATTAGTCATGGTGGAGAAGCAGTTGGTTTATACCGTACTGAATTTCTATACATGGATTCACCAGATTTTCCAAGTGAAGATGACCAATACGAAGCCTATAAAGCCGTTTTAGAAGGTATGAGTGGTAAACCAGTTGTGGTTCGTACAATGGATATTGGTGGGGATAAAGAATTACCTTACTTGAAGTTTCCTGAAGAAATGAACCCATTCTTAGGTTATCGCGCGATTCGTATCTGTTTAGCTGAAGACCAAATGTTCCGCACGCAATTACGAGCATTACTACGTGCTTCTATCTATGGAAATTTACGTATTATGTTCCCGATGATTGCAACGTTACAAGAGTTTAGAGAAGCAAAAACAATGTTGCTAGAAGAAAAAGCTAAATTAGTTGCTGAAGGTGTGGAAGTCAAAGATGATATCCAAGTGGGAATCATGATTGAAATTCCAGCGGCAGCAGTAATTGCCGATCGTTTTGCAAAAGAAGTTGATTTCTTTAGTATTGGAACGAATGATTTAATCCAATATACAATGGCAGCCGATCGTATGAATGAACGTGTTTCTTATCTTTACCAACCTTATAATCCAGCAATCTTGCGTTTAGTGAAGCATGTGATTGATTCAGCTCATGCTGAAGGTAAATGGGCAGGCATGTGTGGCGAAATGGCTGGCGATCAAACAGCAGTTCCATTGTTGGTTGGTTTAGGCTTAGATGAATTCTCTATGAGTGCAACAAGTATTTTAAGAACACGTAGTCTAATGAAGCGTCTAGATTCAACTAAGATGGCTGAATTAGCAAACAAAGCAATTTCTGAATGTGATACTGCAGATGAAGTAGTCGCATTAGTTACAGAATATACAAAATAAGTAAATAAAAAATGTTTGGCCTTGAGTATGATTGAGGTCAAACGTTTTTTTTGTTGTTTTCTGCCAGGACAATAAAAAAAGAGAAGGTTTGTTATACAAGACAAGTTGTTCTATACTTAAAGTAAGCTATAGATATCAAGGAGGAAAGATTATGAAGAAAATTGGTTTTATTGGAACAGGTGTCATGGGAGCAGCAATTGTGAAGCATTTACTTAAAAAAGGCTTTAACGTTTCTGTTTATAACCGCACAAAAGTAAAAGCAGAACCACTTTTAGAAATGGGAGCCATTTGGTGCAATCAGCCTAACTTAGTTGTGAAAGAGAACGACGTCATTTTTACAATGGTTGGATACCCGAGCGATGTCGAAGAAATCTATTATGGAGCGAATGGTATCTTTTCTGTCGATGTTAAAGGTAAAGTTTTGGTCGATATGACGACAAGTACGCCTTCTTTAGCAGAAAGAATTGCTCGAGATGCTAGAGCAAGAAGTGCTCATGCTTTAGACGCACCTGTATCTGGTGGTGATTTGGGAGCTAAAAAAGGGACATTGACCATTATGGTTGGTGGAGATGAGGCTACTTATGCCGATTGTTTACCAATATTTAATGTTTTTGGTGCCAAAGTTAATCTTCAAGGTTCTTCAGGATGTGGTCAGCATACTAAGATGGCAAATCAAATCATGATTGCCGGTACGATGACAGGAATGACAGAGTTATTAGTTTATGCTAAAGCGAGTGGGTTAGATTTAGATAAAGTCTTGGACACAGTAGGTGGCGGAAGTGCGGCTAACTGGTCATTAACAAATTATGCGCCAAGAATATTAAAAGAAGATTTCACCCCTGGTTTTTTTGTGAAACATTTTGTGAAAGACTTAAAAATTGCCTTAGATGAAGCAGAAAAGATGAATATTATTTTGCCTGCAACTCATAAAGCTAAAGAGCTGTATCAGCAACTAGAAGATGAAGGCTTTGGTAATGAGGGAACACAGGCGTTGATTAAGTTATGGTGGTCGTAAAAGGGTAGTGACCTCACTAATCTTTTTAATTTGTAAGCTAAATTAAACTTATTTTAGAAAAACTCATCATGAGCTTTTCTAAAATAAGTTTTTTGTTTAAAAGACCTTTATTGTCATTGTGTATTTGTAAAGTTGATACAACTCGTTAAAAAGTATATAATGTTGTTTATAGTAAAATAAAGTGGTTGTTGATGTTTTTATTAAGGGGGGGTATTATGATTAATAAGAATTTTATTTTAAAAATTTTATTGCTTGGTTTAATTTTTTTATTAAGTCAAACTTTTTTATTAAAGTCTGTTGAAGCAAATTCGAAAATAAAAAAGAGCCAAGGAATCAAAACGGAAAGAAAAGTGCCGAGAAATGAACAAGACAATTATTTAGATGAACTAATTTTAGTTGATTTACAAAATAGTTATGGAGAAAAGGTAATGAAAGAAAAAGGAGAATTATTCATTCATGGAGGAAAACTTAGAGCAAAATGGTTGTTTAAATTGCCCGAAAATGTTCAGAAAGGTGAACGTTTTAGAGCAGAAATACCTAACTGGATTATCGTCAAAGAAAGTGAAATAGGTAAAGTTAAAGAAACTGCTGAGATTTCAAAAGATTCAATTGAATATGAGGTAAATAAAGAGAAAAAGTTTGTTGAAGTTATTATAAAAAAAGATACAGGAGCAGTTAATGTGATGATTGAGTCAGCTAGCACGCTAAATGTGCCCGATCAAACAGCACAATCACCGATGATTAGAGAGTTATCTTATCAATCTATGACTGGAAAAAAAAGTTATTTTATTAGTTTGCCAATTAAACCTATTCAGTCAGAAGAAAGTAAGATAACTTTTTTGGATGGAAATAATCAGCCTACCAATTATATGCCTAAAAGAGCTCGTGTCGAAGTTTATCTTAATCCTTATCAAGTTGAAACGGAAAAAGTTATCTTAAAATCTGAAATTATCAAAGGAAACACCGTTGATATTATTGCTGTAAAAGAAATGTCATTGGAAGCTAAGGTGAGTACCTTTAGTCGCTATGCAGATGGTCGGATAAAAGAAGAAGTAGAAAGTAATTTAACTGGAGGAATTACTTTTGGAAGATACAACAACGAATGTACAATTCCTAAAGCGATTAATTCAATAAAATTGGTTTATTATGTTAATCTTTCTTATACTGTTTTTCGTCCCAATTCTTTTCAAGCGCCGGATCCAAAATATAAATTTGTGGGACATGATAATATCAATTCTTTTGGAAGATATTATAGTAAAGATTATAATAATATTACTCAAAATTTAGATGAAAAAAATATTCAAAATTTTCCTTTTAAGGTTGAAAAAGAAAATAATCTTGTTTTTTTGAAAGCGAAAGATATCACTTATAATGCAGTTAATTTTTATATCAATGCAACGAAACAGACGTTGAAAAAAGGAACAGAAATTGTTTTAACTCCATTAGATCCAAAAGCCTATTTTAATTTAATATATCACAGTGAGGTACAAGAGGCTACTGTAGAAATAGAACCATCAGGTGAAGATAAAGCGGGAAATTATAGTAAGTCACCTACTTGGACAGCAAAAGCTCTACTTGGTGGGCGTCAGATAGTTGTAACGTATAATGGACAAAACACTAATAGAGCTTATGCCTTGAAATTACCAATTGGTATTTCAGGGGAAAGTGATAATTTAAGATCGGATTTTTTTAAACCAGATTTTTATAAAATCGAAACACGAGATGCTAAAGGAAAAGAACATGTGGATGTTAGAGAAGCTGCATTTAAAATAGATGGCCGTCAAACAGAAATTATATTAATAGAAAAGCCTTCACATGATAATCGTTTAAAAATAAGAATTGAAGGAAATTCACAATTAATGGCCTTAAAAAAAGTTGAAATTGAGTTTGAAGAAAATCCAGGCTTACCTCAAAATTTATTACAAAATATTAATATCAATATAGTAGGAAGAAAAAAACCAGGAGATACTTCTGTTATAAAATTTGTTGAAGATGTCCATTATAAAGTCGAAACTAATGGACGTAAGCTTGAAATTACTTATTTAATTGATTTTTGGGATCGGGCAACGGTAGAAGTCGATTTTGATTTTGAGATGTCAAAATTACCGCTTAATAATAAATTTACATATAAAACAACAATGTTTGAAGCAAAGACTGATTCTAAAAGGTGGAAAACAAAGGAGTTTAAGATACCAGTTGACTACATTGTGAATGAACCTGTTTTTTTTGAGCTTCCTCATGCAGAATTGGTGAAAGAAACGTTAATTCAGTCTAGTTACTTGAAAGTTAATCAATCAAATAAAAAAACAAAACAGCAAGTGTTTACGATTGGAGATGATGAAGCGGGTGCTATTTTGAAACCTCAGCTTTCAGATATTAGTATCTATAAAATGGGTGAAGATATTACTGAGTTCAAGAAAATAGACAGTCTTTCTGTATATAAACATCAGAAATTGCAACCGACAGACCCTGATTATCCTAAGATAAAAATAGAAGATGGGAAAATAGTTATTGATTTCAAAAAAGGAATAGAAAATCCTTATATTATTGGGACTACTTTTGAAAGATTAGATAACTATTATCAAGTCCCTAAAATCCCGATAATAGGCGTTGTTTTTGACGGACAAAATAAGGAGCTTTCGAAAATTCAAGGGGTGATCCAGAAAAGTATTTATCCAGTGCTCCAAGGTAAAATAAAAACCTCCATAAATAACTCTCCAAATTATAATAATATGGCGATTTTAACACTTGAAATACCAGCTTATCAGGATAAAGGTTGGGTTTACAAAGGACTTGAATTTGAGCAAAGTTTAGAACCGAGTGTAAAAAATCAGTTGAGATATCTATCTGAATTGATGGAAATTCGAGATAAAGAGGGAAACTTATATCCTAATGAAAAAGTAAGCATCATTCCGCAACCTTACGATGATTATAATATAAAATTTTTAGAAGATATAAAGAAAGATATTATTATCAAAATCCCAATAGTTACAATTTTTAATGGGAAAATGACCGTTGAAATAGAAGCTGGTAGTGGTAAAATAGGATCTTTATCTGCAAAAGAAATAATCAAAGAAGGGCAAAATAAAGTGACTTTAAGTTCAGCTTCAACATCTGGTGGGGCTGAGTATATTTTAACGAACGCAACAATTAACGTCAAAGATGTCACGACAGCTCAAGGTTTAGCTAAAGCTAAATTTGATTTGATAAATGAAAAAACAGGTGAAATAAGTCAGTTAAATGTTTCTAATTCCAAAGGGGTAATTGAATTAAAAGATAAGTTAGCGACTAATTATCGTTTAGTTCAAACAGAAGCACCTGAAGGGTATGAAATTAATCCTGAGTATGCGGGAGAAGGTAAAAAAATCACATTAGTTCGAGAGGCCTCAAAAAATGTCTTTGAAGTGAAACTAGGAAGAAAAAGTAAACTCATGGTTCACTTTACTTATCAAGATGGCTCACCTATTGATGACATTGAGCCTTTGGAACTAAGACCACAAGAACAGCCCTTTAATCTTAAAGCAAATGAACAGATACAAAAAGTTCAGGAAAAATTGCAAGAAAATTATCACCTTGTTGAATTTGATAAAGGCGATTTGGAAGGAAATGAAGAAGGTTTAAATCTATCAGGTACGAATAATGAGGTTTGGTATCGTTATGAGGGACTAGTTGTCGTTAAAGCCCCCTCACGTTTAAGATTTCAAATGGGGCAAGTGAGTCCTTTCACTCAAAAATTAGCTTCCAATAATACGGATGCTTTTAAAGTAAGTGTTGTCGATTATCGTCAGACGAATGCAACGAACCAGACATCGTCAGGATTGACGAGAGGTCATTTTACAATCCAAGCCTCGCAACCCGGTGAGTTCACAAAAGTAGGTAACGCCAATGAAAAATTAACAAACACTAAAATGGTACATGTTAATGGAAATAGGGAATTCCCGCTAGCTGGAACAGAACTTATCAATTCAACACAAAATACAAGTTCACCAAACAACAAAAGTTTTGAATTTTTATTAGATGATCAAACCAGTCAACTTGGTTTCAGACTTAATGTTGGTCCCGGAGTAACGAAATCTGGAAAATATGAAGGGACACTTTCATTTGATTTTGTTCAAGGACCATAAATTATATTTTGTTAAAAACGTATAGATGAAACGTTATATCTATGCGTTTTTTTTATTTTTTTATTTTTATATGTTAGTTATTTTTGTGTTAAAGTTGAATAAATGAGTTATAATCAATTAAACGTTTATAATAGTGTTTTTTTGTTATCTTTATGTTTATTTATTGTCATAGTGATGATAAATAAACTTTGGTAATTGTAAATGGCGGTGATAAAATGTAGGAAAATGGCAACTTGAAAATGTTGTTTTTC
>NZ_JBQEIL010000014.1:0-32024 GCF_052102835.1 Vagococcus sp. | reverse complement strand
TAAGACACCGCCCTTTCACGGCGGTAACACGGGTTCGATTCCCGTACGGGTCATAGACTTAAAATTGGTTAATTCAATTTTAAGTCTTTTTTTTGTGAAAGGAGTTACTTAAATGAAAAAACAATTAAAATGGACTAATTATTTATCGATTGGTTTTATGATATTTGGTTTGTTTTTTGGTGCTGGGAATTTGATTTTTCCTATTCAAATGGGTCAAGAAGCAGGTCAGGCAATCGGTTCTGCTAATATTGGTTTTCTATTAACAGGTATTGGCCTTCCTTTTCTAGGGATTTTAGCGTTCGGTTATTCAGGTAGTGAGAGTGTTTTTGATCTAGCCTCAAAAGTTAATCAGGGCTTTGCCTATTTGTTTACAACCATTTTATTTTTAATTATTGGGCCATTATTTGCGCTGCCAAGGTTAGCAACGACATCATTTGAAGTAGGTCTTTCAGGCGTTATTAGTCAAAATCATCATCCGGTAGTTTTACTAATTTTTAGTTGTCTTTTTTTTCTATTGTCCTGGTTTTTATCTTTAAATCCAACAAAGCTTATTGATTATATCGGTCGTTTTTTAACCCCTTTGTTTTTAATCTTACTTTTTATTTTGCTTAGTTTAGCTTTTATATTTCCTTTAGGGGCGATTAAAACCGCAACGATTCAGCCTTCTTATGCAATTCATCCTTTTGTTGAAGGTTTCCTAAATGGATATAATACATTGGATGCATTAGCTGCTTTAGCTTTCGGAACGATTGTTGTTAAAAGTGTCCAAAGCTTAGGTGATTTTTCTAAGAAGGAAGCAGCTACAAAAATAGCATACTCTGGATTAATCGGTGTCGTTTTAATGGGTGTTATTTATACGTTGTTATCTTATACAGGGGTGATGAGTCTAGGTGAGTTTCCATTAAATAAAAATGGTGGTATTACATTATCCCAAATCTCAACACATTATTTAGGTACTTTTGGTTATTGGTTAATGACTTTTATTGTTTTTATCGCGTGTCTAAAAACAGCGATTGGCTTGATATCCGCCTTCGCTCAAACCTTCACAAAAATGTATCCTAAATTTTCGTATCGTCAATATTGTGGTTTTGGAGCGTTGATATCAGCGTTAATTGCTAATGTTGGCTTAACAACAATCATAACGTTATCTAAACCTGTATTGATGTTTATTTATCCATTAGCAATGTTATTAATTATGATGTCATTATTTCATTCTTTTTTTGAAAAATTTACTTTTGTTTATCAATATGCAATTTATTTTACGATGGTAGCTTCTTTTCTGGAAGCTTTAAATGCGTTACCAGAATCTATGAAAAATCAATTTTTTATGAAAAAAATATTAGAAAAATTAACAGAGTTTTTACCACTTTATGAATTTGGATTTAGTTGGATCATTTTTGCTGTCATAGGAGTATTGATTGGTTTAATTGTTTCTCAAAGAAAAGGCAACGTAGGGGTTTAAAATTAAAAGTGCTTCTGAATCATTGTGATTCAGAAGCACTTTTAATTTATAAATAGTATTTTTTTGAAAGGCTTAGGTCATCATTTAGTTCGTAGACAAGCGGTTGCCCTGTTGGGATTTCTAAGCCCATAATATCATCATCTGAAATATCTTCGATATGCTTGCATAACGCTCTTAAGGAGTTTCCGTGAGCAGCGACTAAAACAGCTTCTTGGTTGATAAGGGAAGGAGCGATGTGATCTTCCCAAAAAGGAAGGGCTCTTTCAAGAGTTACTTTAAGATTTTCTCCACCAGGTATTGAATGGGGATCAAGTTTAGCGTATTTAGGATCATGAACAGCTGATTTAGCTTCTGTCGGATCAATTAGTGGGGGAAGGGTATCATAAGAGCGTCGCCACTCATGAACCTGCTCTTCACCATATTTTTCCGCTGTTTCTTTTTTATTTAGTCCTTGTAAAGCCCCATAGTGTCGCTCATTGAGTCGCCAAGATTTGACTTCCGGGACCCATAACTGGTCTGACTCTTCAAGAATGTAATGACAAGTTTTGATTGCGCGTTTTAAATAGGAAGTATAAGCAATATCAAAGTGAATTTGGTGCTCTTTAATTTTTTTACCCGCTTCTTTGGCTTCTTCAATTCCTTTTTCGCTTAAATCGACATCTTCCCAACCTGTAAATAAGTTTAAAGCATTCCATTCACTTAAACCATGACGTACAAAGACTAATTTTTTCATTTTGTTCCATCCCTTTCTCAATTAACGGGTCACTTCAACCGTTTTGACACCTTCAGTTTTGCTACCAATAATGACACGTGTCGCAATATCCAAGAATAGGCCATGTTCAACTACACCCACTTGATGATCTAGCCATTCAGCCAATTGCTTTGGATTTTCAATTTTTTCTAAGTACAAGTCAATGATATAATTTTTACTGTCAGTTAGTAAAGGATTTCCACTTGATAGTTGACGAATTTTTGGATTTAATCCTTTTATTTTGAATTTTTTCCATAATTGTTCGCTGCCATAAGGGATCACTTCGACAGGAAGTGGAAATGCTCCTAAATGTGCCACCATTTTTGATTCATCAACAATCCAAATGGTTTGGCTCGAGTAGGTTGCCACAATTTTTTCGAACAACAAAGCTGCACCTCCGCCTTTAATCCCATCAAACGTTGGCGAGATTTCATCAGCTCCATCAATGGTTAAATCAACCTGTTCTACTTCATCAATACTTTTTAAAGGAATACCTAGTTCCATTGCTTGTTTTTCGGTTGCCTTTGACGTTGTGACTCCGATAATTTTTAAATTTTCTTCCTTAATTCGACGTCCGATTTCTTCGACCATGTAGTATGCGGTAGAGCCAGTACCTAGGCCAACAATCATTCCGTCTTTAACGTACTTAGCCGCTTCAATCCCAACCATTTTTTTCAAATTCATTTTATTTCCTCCTAAAAGTATTAAAAGATCTAACCTAATTGTAAGCATATTCAATAAAAAAAGAAAGTAACAAAATAATAAAAAAAGTGATAATTAAGTATTGACGAAATTAGATACTCTATGATATAGTTACAAAGGTGCTTTAAGACAGGTTTCTTGAAAGAGACATGCTGACTGTAAAAGGCCTAACATGCAAGTTTACTTGCATCAATTTTTTTCTAAAAAAAAGAACCACCTGGATGTGTGGCTCTAGAAAGATTTCAGGAAGGAGGAACTATCATGCCTACAATTAATCAATTAGTGCGTAAATCTCGTAAATCAAAAATGAGTAAGTCAGACTCTCCTGCTTTAGGAAAGACTTATAATAGTTTCAAAAAATCTCAAACAAATGTGAACTCTCCACAAAAACGTGGTGTATGTACACGTGTGGGAACAATGACACCTAAAAAACCTAACTCTGCGTTACGTAAATATGCTCGTGTTCGTTTATCAAATTTAATCGAAGTAACTGCATATATTCCAGGAATTGGACATAACTTACAAGAGCATAGTGTTGTTTTAATCCGTGGTGGACGTGTGAAAGACTTACCAGGGGTACGTTATCATGTCGTTCGTGGTGCTTTAGATACAGCTGGTGTTAACGATCGTAAACAAAGCCGTTCTAAATACGGAACTAAAAAACCTAAAAAATAATTCAATTAAAAACAAATAGATAAAACAAAATTTTGGAAGGAGGAGTTACACATGCCTCGAAAAGGTCCTGTTACAAAACGTGATGTTTTACCAGATCCAATGTACAACTCAAAATTAGTGACTCGTTTAATCAACCGCGTTATGGTTGATGGTAAGCGTGGTGTTGCTTCAAGCATTATTTATGATGCTTTTAATCTTATTAAAGAATCTACAGGGAATGACGCATTGGAAGTTTTCGAACAAGCAATGGAAAATGTTATGCCTGTATTAGAAGTTAAAGCTCGTCGTGTTGGTGGTTCTAACTATCAAGTACCGGTTGAAGTTCGTCCTGAACGTCGTTCAACTTTAGCCTTACGTTGGATCGTTAACTATGCTCGTTTACGTGGTGAGCATACTATGGAACAACGTCTAGCTAAAGAAATTATGGATGCGGCTAACAATACTGGTTCTTCAGTTAAGAAACGTGAAGACGTGCATAAAATGGCTGAAGCCAACCGTGCGTTTGCACACTATCGTTGGTAGAATCCTCTTTTTTAGTAATTTACTAAAAAATATAAAACAAGAAGTATATAGAGAGAGGAGTAACAAAGAATGGCAAGAGAGTTTTCATTAGAAAATACTCGTAATATTGGTATTATGGCCCACGTTGATGCTGGTAAAACAACAACAACGGAACGTATCTTGTATTACACTGGTAAAATCCATAAATTGGGTGAGACGCATGAAGGTGCATCACAAATGGACTGGATGGCCCAAGAACAAGAACGTGGTATTACAATCACTTCTGCTGCAACAACTGCTCAATGGAAAGGTTATCGTGTTAACATTATCGATACACCAGGACACGTGGATTTCACGATTGAAGTTCAACGTTCATTGCGTGTATTAGATGGTGCGGTAACTGTACTAGATTCACAATCAGGTGTTGAACCTCAAACTGAAACAGTATGGCGTCAAGCAACAGATTATAAAGTTCCCCGTGTTGTCTTCTGTAATAAGATGGACAAAGTCGGTGCGGATTTCTTATATTCAGTAAAAACAATTCATGATCGTTTACAAGCAAACGCTCATCCAATTCAATTACCAATCGGTTCTGAAGAGAACTTTACGGGTATTATTGACTTAATCACAATGAAGGCCGAAATCTATACAAATGATTTAGGTACTGACATTCAAGAAACAGAAATTCCAGAAGAATATATGGACTTAGCTGTTGAATGGCGTGAAAAATTGGTTGAAGCAGTTGCTGAAACTGATGAAGAATTAATGATGAAATATTTAGATGGCGAAGAAATTGAAATTCCTGAGTTGAAAGATGCGATTCGTCGCGCAACAATTAATGTTGAGTTTTTCCCAGTTATGGCTGGTTCTGCTTTCAAAAACAAAGGTGTTCAGTTAATGCTAGATGCTGTTATCGATTATTTACCAGCTCCAACTGACGTTGAAGCGATTAAAGGTACTGATCTTAAAACAGAAGAAGAAGTACTTCGTCCAGCTGACGACACTGCTCCTTTTGCATCATTAGCTTTTAAAGTTATGACAGACCCATTTGTTGGTCGTCTAACATTCTTCCGTGTTTATTCTGGTATTTTAGAAAGTGGCTCTTACGTTTTAAATGCGTCTAAAGACAAAAAAGAACGTATTGGTCGTATTCTACAAATGCACGCAAACACTCGTAAAGAAATTGATTGCGTCTACTCTGGAGATATCGCTGCTGCTGTTGGTCTTAAAGATACAACAACAGGAGACACTCTATGTGACTTAGCAGCTCCAGTTATTTTAGAATCAATCGAATTCCCTGATCCAGTTATCCAAGTCGCTGTTGAACCAAAATCAAAAGCTGACCAAGATAAAATGGGTGTGGCTCTTCAAAAGCTTGCTGAAGAAGATCCATCATTCCGCGTTGAAACAAACGTTGAAACAGGTGAAACAGTTATTTCTGGTATGGGTGAGCTTCACTTAGATGTACTTGTTGACCGTATGCGTCGTGAGTTCAAAGTGGATGCAAACGTTGGTGCTCCACAAGTTTCTTATCGTGAAACATTTAGAGCAGCTAGTACACAAGCTGAAGGTAAATTTGTTCGTCAGTCTGGTGGTAAAGGACAATACGGTCACGTATGGGTTGAATTTACTCCAAATGAAGAAGGAAAAGGCTTTGAGTTTGAAAATGCGATTGTTGGTGGTGTGGTTCCTCGTGAATACATTCCAGCAGTTGAAAAAGGTTTAGCTGAATCAATGAACAACGGAGTTTTAGCTGGTTATCCATTAGTAGATATTAAAGCTAAACTTTATGATGGTTCTTACCATGATGTCGATTCAAATGAGACGGCATTCCGTGTTGCTGCATCTATGTCTCTAAAAGCTGCTGCTAAAAAAGCAAATCCAGTTATTTTAGAACCAATGATGAAAGTTACGGTTACTGTTCCTGAAGAATATTTAGGAGACATTATGGGACATGTTACAGCTCGTCGTGGACGTGTTGAAGGTATGGAGGCTCATGGTAATTCACAAATCGTTAATGCGATGGTACCATTAGCTCAAATGTTTGGATACGCGACAACATTACGTTCTGCAACACAAGGACGTGGAACATTTATGATGGTATTTGACCATTATGAAGACGTACCAAAATCAATTCAAGAAGAAATCATTAAGAAAAATGGTGGCGAAGCTTAAGCTAGTTTTGACTAGGAAAAGTAGCTACTATCATGTAAAATGATTAGAAGAGGGAATGGAAGCTTGCTTTTATTCCTTCCTCAATATATTATAATAAATGACTTTTAAATTTAGGAGGAATCATACAAAATGGCAAAAGAAAAATTTGATCGTTCGAAAGCCCATGTAAATATTGGTACTATCGGACACGTTGACCACGGTAAAACTACATTATCTGCAGCAATCGCTACAGTTTTAGCTAAAAACGGTTTCGGGGAAGCTCGTAACTATGCTGAAATCGATAACGCTCCAGAAGAAAAAGAACGTGGAATTACAATTAACACTTCTCATATTGAATATGAAACAGCAACTCGTCACTACGCTCACGTGGACTGCCCAGGACACGCGGATTACGTTAAAAACATGATTACTGGTGCTGCACAAATGGATGGAGCTATCTTAGTAGTATCTGCTGCTGATGGCCCTATGCCTCAAACTCGTGAACATATTCTTTTATCTCGTAACGTTGGTGTACCTTACATTGTTGTTTTCTTAAACAAAATGGATATGGTTGACGACGAAGAATTATTAGAATTAGTAGAAATGGAAGTTCGTGACTTATTAACAGAATACGATTTCCCTGGTGATGATACTCCAATCGTTGCTGGTTCTGCATTAAAAGCTTTAGAAGGCGAAGCTGCTTACGAAGAAAAAATTATGGAATTAATGGCTGCAGTTGACGAATATATCCCAACTCCAGAACGTGACACTGACAAACCATTCATGATGCCAGTTGAGGACGTATTCTCAATTACTGGTCGTGGTACTGTTGCTACTGGTCGTGTTGAACGTGGACAAGTTCGCGTTGGTGACGAAGTAGAAATCGTTGGTATCGCTGAAGATACTAAGAAAACAACTGTTACAGGTGTTGAAATGTTCCGTAAATTATTAGATTACGCTGAAGCTGGAGACAACATTGGTGCTTTATTACGTGGTGTATCTCGTGAAGATATCGAACGTGGACAAGTATTATCAGCTCCAGGAACAATCACTCCACATACTAAATTTAAAGCGGAAGTTTATGTTTTATCTAAAGAAGAAGGTGGACGTCATACTCCATTCTTTACTAACTACCGCCCACAATTTTATTTCCGTACGACAGACGTTACAGGTGTTGTTGACTTACCAGAAGGAACTGAAATGGTAATGCCTGGTGACAACGTAGCAATGATCGTAAACTTAATTCACCCAATCGCAATTGAAGACGGAACTCGTTTCTCAATTCGTGAAGGTGGACGTACAGTTGGTTCAGGTGTTGTAACTGAAATCATTGGTTAATCTTTCGATTAATCGTTAAAATAGGCTTCATGTACTCGGACATAAGAGACTGTTACACATCGTAACAGTCTCTTTTTTTACAAAAAAGTTTAGGATTATTATTTTTTAACAATGATTATGATTAATGGGGGATCAACTTATGAAGGGGAAAGTAAGTACGATTATCTTTGTATTCTCTTTAGTTTTTTCAATTACAGCAGTTGTAGCGGGGAATAGCTACTATAATAGAAAACAAGAAGTCTTAGCAAAAGAAGTATCTACGCTAATGACAACAGAAACAACAATCGCTTCTGAAGTGGTGAAAACACCTCAAGACGAAAGCGGGAAATTAAAACCAGAACAAAAAGCAGCAGTCGACTCTGCGCTGACGAAGATTATTAGTGACAATACGATAAAAGCAGATTTTACGTTAGAAGACTATCAATCTTTAAAAACAATGGTGGATGAGTTGCCAAATGGCACAGAGAAGACTCGTTATGTGTTAGAAATTGAGAAGATTGAGACAGCATTGACAAACATGGGAATAAATTATAAATAAATTGAAGAAAAGACTTGCTATACGAACTTTTCTTTAGTATAATTCTAGGGGTGCTGAATAAAAGAGTAAATCAGTATCTCACATGAAAATGTGAAGGCGCTGAAGCGAGAGGTTGCGACACACCCGGGAGCATTGCCACGGAGGCGTGTTGGAGATTTTCGTGGAGCTATGTCTACTTTTAAAATAGGCGAAGGAGGGAAAACAAATGGCAAAACAAAAAATTCGTATCCGTTTAAAAGCATATGAACATCGTGTATTAGATCAGTCAGCTGAAAAAATTGTGGAAACAGCAATAAGAACAGGTGCTGAGGTATCGGGTCCAATCCCATTACCGACAGACCGTTCAGTATATACAGTTATTCGCGCGACTCATAAATACAAAGATTCACGTGAACAATTTGAAATGCGAACTCACAAACGTCTTATCGACATCGTGAGCCCAACACCAAAAACAGTTGATGCTTTAATGAAGCTTGACTTACCAAGTGGTGTAAATATTGAAATTAAATTATAAAAAATAAGATCATGGAGGTGTACTCATGACTAAAGGAATCTTAGGGAAAAAAGTGGGAATGACTCAAATCTTCACTGAGAATGGTGAATTAATTCCAGTAACTGTAATTGAAGCAACGCCAAACGTTGTTTTACAAGTAAAAACAGTTGCAACTGACGGCTACGAAGCTGTTCAGGTTGGATACCAAGACAAACGTGAAGTTTTATCAAACAAACCTGCTAAAGGTCATGTTGCAAAAGCAAAAACAGCTCCTAAGCGCTTCATTAAAGAAATCAAAAATGTTGAGCTAGGAGAATACGAAGTAGGACAAGAAATCAAGGTGGATGTATTCCAAGCTGGAGACATTGTTGATGTCACAGGTACAACTAAGGGTAAAGGTTTCCAAGGCGTTATCAAACGTCATGGCCAATCTCGCGGACCAATGACTCACGGTTCTCGTTACCACCGTCGTCCTGGATCAATGGGCCCTGTGGATCCTAATCACGTATTAAAAGGTAAAAAATTAGCGGGTCGTATGGGTGGAGATCGTGTAACGATTCAAAACTTAGAGATCGTTAAAGTAGATACAGATAAAAATGTTATTTTAGTTAAAGGAAATGTTCCTGGAGCTAAAAAATCATTAATCGAAATTAAAACAGCAGTTAAGGCTGCTAAATAACTGTGGGAGAGGAGGAACTAAAGAATGACATCTGTAGCATTATTTAAACAAGATGGAACTCAAAATGGCGAAATTACTTTAAATGAAGGAATTTTTGGCATTGAACCAAATGAAAGTGTTGTATACGACGCAATCATCATGCAACGTGCTTCTTTAAGACAAGGAACACATGCAGTGAAAAACCGTAGTGCTGTTCGTGGCGGTGGACGTAAACCATGGCGTCAAAAAGGGACTGGCCGTGCACGTCAAGGATCAATCCGCTCACCACAATGGCGTGGAGGTGGTATTGTTTTCGGACCAACACCACGTTCATACAGCTACAAACTTCCTAAAAAAGTTCGTCGCTTAGCAATCAAATCTGTTTTATCAGAAAAAGTTGCTGAAAATAAATTGGTTGTTGTTGAAGGCTTAGCATTTGACGCACCAAAAACAAAAGAATTTAAACAAGTTTTAGCTAACCTTTCAATCGATACTAAGGTATTAGTTGTTTTAGAAAGTGGAAATGACTTTGCAGCATTATCTGGACGTAACTTACCAAACGTTTCTATTATTGAATCAGATAACGTAAGCGTTCTTGATGTAGTTGCAGCGGATAAAATGTTAGTCACTAAAACTGCTCTGACTCAGGTAGAGGAGGTGCTTGCATAATGGAATTAACCAATGTCATCAAACGCCCAGTCATCACTGAAATGTCAGTTGAAGCTATGGACGATAAAAAATATACGTTTGAAGTAGATACGAGAGCTAACAAAACATTAGTTAAGCAAGCTGTCGAAGCTATTTTCGGCGTAAAAGTTGAAAAAGTAAATATCATGAACGTTAAACCTAAGTTTAAAAGAATGGGTAAATACGCTGGTTACACGAAAAAACGTCGTAAAGCGATTGTTACCTTAACAGAAGGTTCAAAAGAAATTCAAATTTTTGATGCAGAATAATTAAGTCATCGATTAAAGTAGGAGGGAAATCACGTGGCGATTAAAAAGTATAAACCTACCACAAATGGTCGTCGTAACATGACTAGTTTGGACTTTGCTGAAATTACTACAGCAACTCCAGAGAAAACATTGTTACGTCCATTGAGCAAAAATGCTGGCCGTAATAACCAAGGTAAAATCACTGTCCGTCACCAAGCGGGTGGACACAAACGCCAATATCGTTTAATTGACTTTAAACGTAATAAAGACAACGTTGTTGCTATTGTTAAAACGATCGAATATGATCCAAACAGAACAGCAAATATCGCTTTACTACACTATACTGATGGTGTTAAAGCTTATATCTTAGCTCCAAAAGGACTAACAGTCGGAACTCAAATCACTTCAGGTGAAGATGCTGATATTAAAATTGGTAACGCGTTACCATTAAATAAAATCCCAGTAGGTACTGTTATCCACAATATTGAGTTAAAACCTGGTAAAGGTGGACAATTAAACCGTTCTGCTGGAACTAGCGCTCAAGTTTTAGGTAAAGAAGGAAAATACGTATTGGTTCGTTTGAACTCAGGCGAAGTTCGTATGATCTTAGGTTCTTGCCGTGCTACTATTGGTACTGTAGGTAATGAACAACATGAATTAGTTAATATTGGTAAAGCGGGACGTAATCGCTGGTTAGGTAAACGCCCAACTGTACGTGGTAGCGTAATGAACCCTAACGATCACCCACACGGTGGTGGTGAAGGTAAAGCACCAATCGGACATCCATCTCCAATGAGTCCATGGGGCAAACCAACACTTGGATACAAAACTCGTAGCAAAAAAGCTAAATCAGATAAATTTATTGTACGTCGTCGTAAATCTAAATAATCACTTGGTTAGTATTAACCAAGGTGAAATATCGAGAGGAGGATCACCATGGGTCGCAGCTTAAAAAAAGGACCTTTTGTAGACTCTCACTTAATGAATAAAGTGGAAGCACAAAAAGAACAAACTAAAAAAACCGTTATTAAAACATGGTCACGACGTTCTACAATTTTTCCTAACTTTGTAGGATACACAATCGCAGTATATGACGGAAGAAAGCATGTTCCTGTTTATATTCAAGAAGATATGGTAGGACATAAATTGGGTGAATTCGCACCAACTAGAACTTACCGCGGACATGCAACTGATGACAAAAAAACTAAACGCTAATTGAGGGGAGGAAACGAACATGTCAGAAAGAATTACTTCAGCTAAGGCAACTGCTAAAACAGTTCGCACTTCACCTCGTAAGACAAGACTTGTTGTTGACCTAATCAGAGGAAAACAAGTAGGAGAAGCTATTTCAATTTTGAAATTTTCACCTAACAAAGCAGCAGGTATTGTTGAAAAAGTGCTTATGTCAGCAATTGCAAACGCAGAAAATAACTTTGACTTAGATGTTGAAGATTTGGTAGTATCAGAAGTATTTGTTAACGAAGGACCAACAATGAAACGCTTTCGCCCTCGTGCCAAAGGATCTGCTTCACCAATCAACAAACGTACAAGTCATATTACAGTAGTTGTATCAGAAAAATAAGGAGGGATTAATCAGTGGGTCAAAAAGTAAATCCAATTGGTATGCGTGTCGGCGTCATCCGTGACTGGAACGCAAAGTGGTACGCTGAAAAAGAATATGCTGATTACTTACACGAAGATTTAAAAATTCGTAAGTTTATCGCAACTAGACTAGCTGATGCTTCTGTTTCTACTATTGAAATCGAACGTGCAGCAAATCGCGTAAACATTTCAATCCACACTGCTAAACCAGGTATGGTTATTGGTAAGGGTGGTTCTGAAGTTGAAGCATTAAGAAAAGAATTAAACAAAATTACTGGTAAGAGAGTACACATCAACATTGTAGAAATCAAAAAACCAGATTTAGATGCAAAATTAGTTGGTGAAGGAATTGCACGTCAATTAGAAAACCGTGTTGCTTTCCGTCGTGCTCAAAAACAAGCAATCCAACGTACAATGAGAGCTGGAGCTCAAGGAATTAAAACTTTAGTTTCAGGTCGTTTAAACGGTGCCGATATGGCTCGTTCTGAAGGTTATTCTGAAGGAACTGTTCCTTTACATACTTTAAGAGCAGACATTGACTATGCATGGGAAGAAGCAGATACAACATACGGAAAACTAGGAGTTAAAGTGTGGATTTGTCGTGGAGAAATTCTTCCAGAAAAGAAAAACACTGAGAAAGGAGGGAAATAATCATGTTAGTACCTAAACGTGTAAAACACCGTCGTGAATTTAGAGGTAAAATGCGCGGTGAAGCAAAAGGTGGAAAAGAAGTATCTTTTGGTGAATATGGCTTACAAGCTGTTGAATCTCATTGGATTACTAACCGTCAAATTGAAGCTTCTCGTATTGCCATGACTCGTTACATGAAACGTGGTGGGAAAGTATGGATTAAGATTTTCCCTCATAAATCATATACGTCAAAAGCTATTGGTGTGCGTATGGGTTCTGGTAAAGGAGCTCCAGAAGGCTGGGTATCTCCAGTTAAACGCGGTAAGATCTTATTCGAAATCGCTGGTGTTCCAGAATCAGTAGCTCGTGAAGCGTTAAGATTAGCTTCTCACAAACTACCAATCAAAACAAAAATTGTAAAACGTGAAGAAATGGGTGGTGAATCGAATGAAGGTTAAAGATATCAGAGAGTTAACCACTGCTGAAATGATCGCTAAAGAAAAAGAGTATAGAGAAGAGTTGTTCAACTTACGTTTTCAATTAGCAACAGGTCAATTAGAAAACACAGCTCGAGTTTCAGAAGTTCGCAAATCGATTGCACGCATCAAAACAGTTTTGCGTGAACAAGAAACTGCTAAGTAATAGTGGAAGGAGGCCATATACAGATGACTCAAGAGAGAAATGAACGTAAAGTTTACACTGGACGTGTAGTTTCAGACAAAATGGATAAAACAATCACAGTTGTCGTAGAAACTAAAAAAACCCATAAAATTTACGGTAAAAGAGTAAAATACTCTAAAAAATATAAAGCTCATGATGAAAACAACGTTGCTAAAACGGGAGACATCGTAAAAATCATGGAAACTCGTCCATTATCTGCGACAAAACGCTTCCGTTTAGTTGAAGTAGTAGAAGAAGCAGTAATTATTTAATTCGAATTTTCCTATAAATGAAGCTGAAAGTTTGAAAGGAGGATACCTCAAATGATCCAACAAGAATCTCGTATGAAAGTTGCCGATAACTCAGGTGCTCGTGAAGTTTTAACTATCAAAGTACTTGGTGGTTCTGGAAGAAAGACTGCCAATATTGGTGATATCGTTACTTGTACGGTTAAACATGCAACACCAGGTGGTGTTGTCAAAAAAGGTGAAGTTGTAAAAGCTGTTATTGTACGTACTAAATCAGGCGCTCGTCGTTCTGACGGTTCATATATTAAATTTGATGAAAATGCATGTGTGATTATTCGTGATGATAAGAGCCCACGTGGAACTCGTATCTTTGGACCTGTTGCTCGCGAACTACGCGACAACAACTTCATGAAGATAATCTCACTAGCACCAGAAGTGTTATAATACATACTCATGTTTAAAGGAGGTGCGAAACAAGATGTTCGTTAAAACAGGCGATAAAGTAAAAGTTATCACAGGTAAAGATAAAAGCAAAGAAGGCATCGTACTTCAGGCTTTTCCAAAACAAGACCGTGTTATTGTTGAGGGTGTTAACATGATTAAAAAACACCAAAAGCCTAGCGCGACAGCTCCTCAGGGAGGAATTATCGAAACAGAAGCATCTATTCACGTTTCTAATGTAATGGTGATTGATCCATCTAATGGAGAGCCAACACGCGTTGGATACAAAGATGTTGACGGTAAGAAACTACGCGTTTCTAAAAAAACTGGAGAAGTTTTAGATAAATAAAGAAATTAGGAAGGAGGCCCTTTTTAGATGAACCGCCTAAAAGAAAAGTATCTTAAAGAAGTTACACCATCAATGATGGAAAAATTTAATTATACATCTGTAATGCAAACACCAAAAGTTGATAAGATTGTTGTCAATATGGGTGTGGGTGATGCAGTTTCAAATACTAAGAACTTGGATAAAGCAGTTGAAGAACTTGCTTTAATTACTGGTCAAAAACCAATTATCACTAAAGCTAAGAAGTCTATCGCTGGTTTCCGTTTGCGTGAAGGTATGCCAATCGGATGTAAAGTGACATTACGTGGAGAAAGAATGTACGAATTTTTAGATAAATTAGTAACAGTTTCTTTACCTCGTGTACGTGACTTCCATGGTATTAGTAAAAAATCATTCGACGGACGTGGAAATTATACTTTAGGTGTTAAAGAACAATTAATTTTCCCAGAAGTAGATTATGATTTGGTTGATAAAGTTCGAGGTATGGACATTGTTATCGTTACTACAGCTAATACAGACGAAGAATCTCGTGAACTATTAGATCAACTTGGAATGCCATTCCAAAAATAATTAAAGGAGGCGAACTACGTGGCTAAAAAATCAATGATTGCTAAAAATAAACGTCCGGCAAAGTTCTCAAGTCAAGAGTATACTCGTTGTGAACGTTGTGGTCGTCCACATTCAGTTTATCGTAAATTTAAACTTTGTCGTATTTGCTTCCGTGAACTTGCCTATAAAGGACAAATTCCCGGCGTGAAGAAAGCAAGCTGGTAAAAAAAGTAAACCGCTAAAGGAGGTAAATATTTCAATGGTTATGACAGATCCAATTGCAGATTTTCTAACTCGTATCCGTAACGCGAATATCGTGAAGCATGATTCATTAGAAGTACCTGCATCTAAAATCAAACTAGAAATCGCTAAAATCTTACAACGTGAAGGTTTTGTACGTGAAGTAGAAAGCATTGAAGATGATAAACAAGGAATTATTCGTGTATTCCTAAAATATGGTAAAAACGACGAGCGCGTTATTACTAACTTAAAACGTATCTCTAAACCAGGTTTACGTGCATATGTCAAAGCTGATGAAGTACCAAAAGTACTTAATGGTTTAGGTATAGCTGTTATCTCAACTTCAGAAGGTGTCTTAACTGACAAAGAAGCTAGAGAACGTAATATTGGTGGAGAAGTATTAGCATACGTTTGGTAAAAATTAATTGATTAAGGAGGTGTCCTAGAGTGAGTCGTATTGGTAATAAACCAGTGGTAATCCCTAATGGTGTGACAGTAGCACAAAACGGATTAACCGTAACAGTTAAAGGACCTAAAGGTGAATTAACTCGTGAGTTTTCACCTAACATTACATTAAATATCGAAGAAGGCGTGGTAACATTATCTCGTCCTAATGATAGTAAAGAAAACAAAACTTTGCATGGAACAATGCGTGCTAACTTAAACAACATGGTTGTTGGAGTTAACGAAGGTTTTGAAAAAGCTCTAGAATTAATCGGGGTTGGGTACCGTGCACAATTACAAGGTAAAAAACTTGTATTGAACGTTGGATACTCACATCCAGTTGAATTCGAAGCTCCAGAAGGAGTAACAATTGAAGTTCCTTCTAATACATCTGTAATCGTTAAAGGCTCTAACAAAGAAGTTGTTGGAGAATTAGCAGCAAATGTACGTGGAGTACGTCCTCCTGAGCCTTATAAAGGTAAAGGTATTCGCTATGTTGGTGAATATGTAAGACGTAAAGAAGGTAAAACAGGTAAATAATAAATAATTAAGAGGTGACAATTGTGATTACAAAACCAGATAAAAATAAAACGCGCCAGAAGAGACATCGTCGCGTACGTAACAAAATCTCTGGTACTGCTGAGTGCCCACGCTTGAACGTTTTTCGTTCTAACAAAAACATCTACGCTCAATTAATTGATGACGTAGCGGGTGTAACGCTAGCAAGTGCCTCTACTGTAGATAAAGAAATTACAGCAGAAGATAAAACAGAAGCAGCTAAAGCCGTTGGTGCAGCTGTAGCTAAAAGAGCATCAGAAAAAGGTATTAAAGAAGTAGTCTTTGACCGTGGTGGATACCTTTACCATGGCCGTGTTGCAGCTTTAGCAGAAGCAGCTCGTGAAAATGGACTAGAATTTTAAAAGAAGGAGGAACACCATTCATGGTTAATTTAGATGCTAGACAATTCGACTTAGAAGACCGCGTAGTAGCTATCAACCGCGTATCAAAAGTTGTAAAAGGTGGACGTCGTCTACGCTTTGCTGCTTTAGTAGTTGTTGGAGACAGAAATGGTCATGTTGGATTTGGTACTGGTAAAGCTCAAGAAGTACCAGAAGCTATTCGTAAAGCAGTAGAAGATGCTAAGAAAAACGTAATTGAAGTACCAATGGTCGGTTCAACAATTCCTCACGAAGTGATGGGTTCATTCTGTGGTGGACGTATTTTAATGAAACCTGCTCTTGCGGGTTCTGGAGTTGCAGCTGGTGGACCAGTCCGTGCCGTACTTGAGTTATCAGGAATTTCTGATATTACAAGTAAATCATTAGGATCAAATACACCTGTAAACGTTGTTCGCGCAACTATTGAAGGTTTAAGCAGATTGAAGAGAGCAGAAGAAGTTGCCGCATTAAGAGGCGTTTCTGTTGAAGAATTAATCGGATAGGAGGACTAAAAATGAGTGAATTAAAAATTACGTTAAGACGTAGTGTCATTGGACGTCCCCAAAACCAACGTGATACAGTAAAAGCTTTAGGTTTGAAAAAAACTAATTCAAGCGTTGTTAAACCAAACAATGTAGCAATCAAAGGTATGGTTAACACTGTTTCACATTTAGTGGACGTAGAAGAAATTTAATTAAATTTCAACAAACTACTTTAAGGAGGTGCCGAGTTAATGAAACTTCATGAATTACAGCCGGCAGAAGGATCAAGACAAGTACGTAATCGTGTAGGTCGTGGATCATCATCTGGAAATGGTAAAACTTCAGGTCGTGGTCAAAAAGGACAAAAATCACGTTCAGGTGGTAAAGTACGATTAGGATTTGAAGGGGGTCAAACACCTTTATTCCGTCGTTTACCAAAACGTGGATTTACTAATATCAACCGTAAAGATTATGCTATTGTAAATCTTGACGTATTAAATCGTTTCGAAGACGGAGCAGAAGTAACACCAACTGTTTTAGTTGAATCTGGAATTATAAAAGATGTGAAATCAGGTATTAAGGTTTTAGGTAACGGGGAATTATCTAAAAAGCTTACTGTAAAAGCAGCTAAATTCTCTAAATCCGCTCAATCTGCCATTGAAGCAGCTGGTGGTACAATAGAGGTGATCTAATGTTTAAACTGTTGAAGGATTCGTTTAAGGTAAAGGATATTCGTAATAAAATATTCTTTACACTTTTCATTCTCTTCGCGTTTAGAGTTGGGGCCCATATTACAGTACCAGGCGTTAATGCAAAAGCACTTCTTGGTTTAAATGATTTAGCTTTAATGGCTATGTTTAATACCGTTAGTGGTAATGCGATGGAAAACTTCTCATTGTTTGCAATGGGAGTGTCACCATATATTACGGCGTCGATTATTATCCAGTTACTACAGATGGACATTGTGCCAAAATTTGTAGAATGGTCAAAACAAGGTGAGGTTGGTCGACGTAAGTTGAACCAAGCCACTCGTTATTTAACATTAGTACTCGGCTTTGCCCAATCGATAGGTATTACAGCAGGTTTTAATGCTTTTACCAAATCTGGTTTGGTTGAATCACCGAGTGCATATACCTATTTTACGATAGGGTTAATCCTCACGGCTGGAACGATGCTTGTTACCTGGATGGGTGAGCAGATTTCCGAGCGTGGGCTTGGAAATGGTGTTTCAATGATTATCTTTGCGGGTATTGTTGCTCGCTTCCCTGGAAGTGTCAAAGAAGTCTATGAAGCATTATTTGTAAACGTTGAAGCAGGACATACATTGAAGTCTGTTGTCTTACTTGCTATTTTAGTGATTGCGATCTTAGTCGTCGTTGCATTAGTAACGTATGTACAACAAGCAGAAAGAAAAATCCCAATTCAATATACTAAACGTGTTGCTGGCGCACCACAAAGTAGTTATTTACCATTAAAAGTAAATGCTGCTGGAGTAATTCCAGTTATCTTTGCGAGTTCACTAATTGCAACACCTCAAGCAATATTTAGTGCCTTTGCTACCTCACAAGGTGGTAAGCCTTGGTACGAAATAGTAACTAAGATTTTTAGTTACCAAACTATTCCAGGTGGAATAGTCTATACGATTCTGATTATTGCTTTTACATTCTTCTATGCTTTTGTTCAGGTTAACCCTGAAAAAGTTGCTGAGAATTTACAAAAGCAAGGTAGCTATATTCCAAGTGTACGACCTGGTAAACCAACTGAAGAATTTATTTCTAAATTATTAATGAAATTAAGTACAGTTGGTGCATTATTCTTAGGTCTAGTTGCAATTCTACCTATTCTTGCTCAAAACTTGTGGAACTTACCACAATCAATAGGGCTAGGTGGTACAAGTTTATTAATCGTTATCAGTGTTGCATTGGAAACGAATAAACAACTTGAAGGATTACTGTTAAAACGTCAGTACACTGGTTTTATCAGAGAGTAAGAGTGTGTGTTGAGGGATTTCCTCAGCACTTTTCTCGAACTTAAGGAGGAAGACTTATGAATCTCATTATCATGGGGTTGCCAGGAGCTGGAAAAGGAACACAAGCTGAAAGAATTATCGATACTTATGGAATTCCACATATTTCTACTGGAGATATGTTCCGCGATGCTATGAAGAATGAAACAGCTCTTGGATTGAAAGCAAAAGCTTTTATTGAAAAAGGTGAGTTAGTTCCGGATGATGTGACTAACGGGATTGTAAAAGATCGCTTAGCACAAGCAGATACGGAAAAAGGATTTTTATTAGACGGGTTCCCTCGTACATTAGCTCAAGCAGAAGAATTAGATAAAATTATAGAGGAATTAGGCAAAAAAATAGATGTTGTCCTAAACATTCATGTGGAGTCTGATATTCTTGTCGAACGTTTGGCAGGTCGCTTTATTTGTAAATCATGTGGTGCAACGTATCATAAATTGTACAATCCACCAAAAGTGGAAGGTACTTGTGATCGTTGTGGAGGCCATGAGTTTTATCAAAGAGAAGATGATAAACCAGAAACGGTTAAAAATCGTTTAGCGATTAATATCAAAAACACAAACCCAATCTTAGCTTATTACGAAAAACAACAATTGGTTCAAACCGTTGATGGAAATCGTGATATTGAACTTGTTTTCAAGGATATTAAAACAATTCTTGATAATGAAGCAAACTAAGCCACAGATTAGTTATCTAACATTCAGTGAGTCACCTTTTTCTTGACTAAGTACATTAAGAAGTGGTAAAGCCCCGTAAGTTTTCTTTCGGTTTAGGACGATGTATGTTATAATAGTCAAGTTGAAAATGAAGTGTGAACGCTATTGTTCAGTTTGTCAGCATGTCAAATAAAAACAATGTTATTAAGGAGGTACTAGTTGTGGCGAAAGAAGAAATGATTGAAATTGAAGGTACAGTCGTCGAAACTTTGCCGAATGCAATGTTTAAAGTGGAATTAGAGAATGGACACGTTATTTTAGCTCATGTTTCAGGAAAAATTAGAATGCACTACATTCGCATTTTACCTGGAGATAAGGTAACAGTTGAGTTGTCACCGTATGACTTAACTCGCGGTCGTATCACTTACCGTTTTAAATAATTGTACTCCGTAAAATCAAGGAGGTATAATCATGAAAGTAAGACCATCAGTAAAACCCATTTGTGAAAAATGTAAAATAATTCGTCGTAAAGGTCGAGTTATGGTTATCTGTGAAAACCCAAAACATAAACAACGTCAAGGATAAAAGGAGGTGTAACGAATAATGGCTCGTATTGCAGGTGTAGATATCCCTCGTGACAAACGTGTAGTTATTTCTCTTACTTATATTTTCGGTATTGGAAAACAAACAGCACAAGATGTCTTAAAAGAAGCAGGCGTTTCTGAAGAGATTCGCGTACGCGATTTAACTAACGATCAAACTGATGCTATTCGTGCAGCAGTTGATAAATTAAAAATTGAAGGTGACTTACGTCGTGAAGTGAACTTAAACATCAAACGATTGATGGAAATTGGTTCATATAGAGGCATGCGTCATCGTCGTGGATTACCAACTCGTGGACAAAACACGAAAAATAATGCACGTACTAGAAAAGGACCAGCACGTTCTATCGCTGGTAAGAAAAAATAAGATTAGAGTGAAGGAGGTTTAAAGCTTCATGGTAGCAAAAAAAGTTACTAGAAAACGTCGAGTGAAAAAAAATATTGAAGCAGGTGTGGCACATATCCACTCTACTTTCAATAATACAATTGTGATGCTAACAGATGTACATGGAAATGCAATTTCTTGGTCATCAGCAGGTGCATTAGGTTTTAGAGGTAGTAAAAAATCAACACCATTCGCGGCTCAAATGGCAGCAGAAACTGCAGCTAAAGTTGCAATGGAACATGGTTTAAAAACTGTTGACGTAACTGTTAAGGGACCAGGATCTGGTCGTGAAGCAGCAATTCGTTCATTACAAGCAACAGGATTAGAAGTGACAGCGATTCGTGACGTTACTCCAGTTCCTCACAATGGATGCCGCCCTCCAAAACGCCGTCGTGTTTAATGAGAGAATCATTCCTTTGTTAGGACGTTTAGCGACATTGAACAGGACACTTTTCGTTTTGAAAGGGGTATAGATAAGAATGATTGAATTTGAAAAACCAAGAATCACAAAAATTGATGAAGATAGAGACTATGGTAAGTTTGTTATCGAACCTTTAGAACGAGGTTATGGTACAACATTAGGAAATTCTTTACGCCGTATCTTATTGTCATCTCTTCCAGGTGCTGCAATCACTAATCTACAAATTGAAGGTGTTTTACACGAATTTTCGACAGTTCCAGGCGTGCGTGAAGATGTGACGCAAATCATCTTAAATATTAAGGGATTAGCATTAAAACTTTTCGCTCAAGAAGAAAAAACGTTAGAAATTGATATCACTGGTCCAGCAGAAGTTACTGCAGGCGATATCATTACTGATAGTGATGTTGAAATCATGAATAAAGACTTATTTATTTGTAGTGTTGCTGATGGAGCGACCTTCCGTGCTAGCTTGATGGTTAAACCTGGCCGTGGGTATGTTCAAGCAGATGAAAATAAATCGGAAGATATGCCAATTGGTGTGCTACCGGTAGATTCTATCTACACTCCAGTGAGTCGTGTGAATTATCAAGTAGAAAACACACGTGTGGGTCGTCGTGATGATTTTGACAAATTAACTTTAGATGTTTGGACTGACGGATCTATCGCTCCTCAAGAAGCTATTAGTTTAGCTGCAAAAATCTTGACAGAGCACTTAGATATTTTTGTTAATTTAACTGACGAAGCTAAAAATGCTGAAATTATGATCGAAAAAGAAGAAACACAAAAAGAAAAGATGTTGGAAACAACTATCGAAGAATTAGATTTATCTGTACGTTCTTATAACTGCTTGAAGCGTGCTGGTATCAACACGTTACAAGAGTTAACAAATAAATCTGAAGCAGAAATGATTAAAGTTCGTAACTTAGGCCGTAAATCACTAGAAGAAGTGAAAGCTAAGCTAGCTGATTTAAATATTGGGTTACGTCAGGACGATTAATCATTAATATCGTTTAAAGGAGGAAATACGACGTGAGTTATCGTAAATTAGGTCGCACAAGTAGCCAAAGAAAAGCTTTACTTCGTGATTTAACAACTGATTTAATTATAAATGAACGCATTGAGACTACTGAAGCTCGTGCTAAAGAAATACGTTCAACAACTGAAAAAATGATTACTTTAGGTAAACGCGGAGATCTTCATGCTCGTCGTCAAGCTGCAGCATTCGTACGTAACGAATACTTAGAAGCTCGTCTAGATGAAACTGAAGAAAACATAGTACAAGAAACTGCTTTACAAAAACTATTTAATGACTTAGCACCTCGTTATGCTGACCGTCAAGGTGGATACACACGCATCCTTAAAAAAGGACAACGCCGTGGAGATGCTGCCCCTATGGTTATCATTGAATTAGTTTAACATTTTGTTATGCATCACTTTATAGATGATTCTTTTAGAGTGTTATGATGTTGGAGGACTTGTTTCTCCGAGTCTAGCTCGGTGCTTACCCCCTACTTTTATCGGTGGGGGGTACGCGCTCATCATATAAAGTGCTTTTTTTATATCCAAAAATGGAAGCGTGTCAATTAATTTACATGATATTTTCTATGAAATTTAAGAAGAAATGGATAGTTTGTTTGTGCTTTTAACAGAAAATTAAAAGTAGAAAGAAGCTTTTTAATTTTAATTAGAAAAGGGAGACGAAGAATGAGTAAACCGTTGATTCAATTGCAAGAGATAACATTTAAGTATCATTCAGATGATGAAGAAGAAGCATTGAAAGACGTTTCTTTGTCTATTTATCCCGGTGAATGGGTTGCTTTAATCGGTCATAATGGCTCGGGTAAGTCGACTTTAGCAAAAACAATTAATGGTTTAATCCAACCATCTGAGGGGAAAATATTTGTCAAAGGAGAACTTTTAACTGAGACGAATATCTGGAGTATGCGTCAATTGATTGGGATGGTTTTTCAAAACCCAGATAATCAATTTGTAGGGTCAACTGTAGAAGATGATGTTGCCTTTGGTTTAGAAAATCATGGGGTTCCCCGTGAAGAAATGGTGTTTCGAGTGGAAGATGCTCTTGAAAGAGTCCGAATGTTAGACTTTCGGACGAAAGAGCCTTCCCGACTTTCGGGTGGTCAAAAACAACGGGTCGCGATTGCTGGGGTTGTCGCTTTACGACCGGATGTTATTATTTTAGATGAATCGACCTCTATGCTTGACCCTGAAGGACGTCTTGAAGTGATTGACACCATTCAAAAGATTAAAGAAGAATCGAACTTAACTGTCATTTCAATCACTCATGATATTGATGAAGCAGCTTTTGCAAGTCGTGTTTTAGTAATGGAACAAGGCCGCTTGGTAAAAGAAGGAACGCCTGAGGAAATTTTTTCTGCTGGTGAGGCTTTGATTCAACAAGGATTAGATATGCCTTTTCCTGAAAAATTAAAAGTGGCTTTAAAGAAAAAAGGGATTCCCGTTCCAAATGAGTACTTAACTGAAGAAGGGTTGGTGGATTTTTTATGGACATCCGATTTGAAAAAGTAAACTTTACTTATCAGCCTAATACCCCCTTTGAACAACGTGTTTTATTTGATATCGACTTAGAAATACCGGATCATAGTTATGTTGCGATTGTTGGGCATACAGGGAGTGGAAAATCGACGTTGCTACAGCATTTAAATGCACTATTGAAACCAACGAGCGGGCAAGTCGTTTTGGGTGACCGTGTGATTACCTCAACAACGACAAATAAAAATTTAAAACCCATTCGTAAAAAAGTGGGAATCGTATTTCAGTTTCCCGAGTCACAACTGTTTGAAGAAACAGTCGCTAAAGATATTGCTTTTGGACCTAAAAACTTTGGAGCTACTGAAGCTGATGGAGATCTCTTAGCTAAAGAAATGATTGAATTAGTTGGTTTGGACGCCAGCTTTTTAGATAAATCACCATTTGATTTATCGGGTGGTCAAATGCGTCGCGTCGCAATTGCAGGTGTTTTAGCAATGGAGCCTGAAGTCATCATTCTTGATGAACCTACGGCAGGACTTGATCCTAAAGGGCGAAAAGATATGATGGAAATGTTCTATCGTTTACATCGAGAAAAAGGCTTAAGTATTATTCTTGTGACTCACTTAATGGATGATGTTGCTGAGTATGCCGACTTTATGATTGTTTTAGAAAAAGGTAAAATTCAGAAAAAAGGCCATCCTCGTGACATTTTTAATGATTTAGCTTGGCTTAAAGAAAAACAACTAGGCGTTCCAACAGCGACCGAATTTGCCTTTCGTTTAATAGAGAAAGGGATGACGTTTGAGCGGTTACCTCTAACTGCTGATGAATTAGCAGATGAATTGGCTCAGAAATTCTCTCCAGAAGGGAAGATACGTGAATGAACAAATTACTATTAGGCCGTTATATTCCTGGAGATTCGTTGATTCATCATTTGGATCCTCGTGCGAAGCTTTTCGCTAGTTTTTATTTTATTGTGATTATCTTTTTTTGTAATAATTTTTCATCATTTGGCTTGATGTTTTTGTTTACTTTCATGTCCATCTTGCTTTCAAAAATTAGTTTATCTTTCTTTTTAAAAGGTGTTCGCCCGTTAATCTGGTTGATTTTATTTACAGTATCGCTGCAAGTCCTATTTACTAATGGCGGAACGGTCTATTTTAAATTTGGCTTTTTAACGATCAGTGAGTTTGGTTTGCAAAATGGAGCCTACATCTTTTTAAGGATTGTCTTAATTATATTTATGTCGACGTTACTGACGTTAACAACGCCACCGTTGTCACTAGCGGATGCGATTGAGTATTTGTTACGTCCCCTAAAAAAACTTAAGTTTCCCGCACATGAAACGTCGATGATGATTTCAATTGCGTTACGATTTGTTCCCACTTTAATGGATGAAACAGAAAAAATTATGAATGCGCAACGTGCTCGTGGTGTTGATTTCAATGAAGGTAATTTAATGCAGAAGATGAAAGCAGTGGTTCCGTTATTAATTCCATTATTTGTGAGTAGTTTTGATCGAGCGGAGGATTTAGCTTTGGCAATGGAAGCTCGTGGTTACCGCGGAGGTGAAGGTCGAACTAAATATCGACTCTTACATTGGCAGTGGCAAGATACGATGACTATCCTCTGTCTAGCGTTACTAACAGGCGCTTTGCTGTTTGTGCGTCAATAGAACAATTCTGAAGATGAGTTAAGACAAGAAATGTTTGTTTTAACTTATCTTTTTATTTATAAAAGTAAGGAGTAAGAAGAAATGCCAAGATATAAAGCAATTATTCAATACGATGGAACAAATTATGCCGGTTTTCAAATTCAAAAGAATGCGAATACAGTCCAAGCAGAAATTGAAAAAACATTAAAACAACTGAATCGAGGCCAAGCGGTGACAATCCATCCGTCTGGTCGAACAGATGCAGGTGTTCATGCTCGAGGTCAAGTCATTCATTTTGATTTCCCGCAATCGCGTGAGCCTGAAAAATTACGTTTTGCATTGGATACTCAAACGCCTAATGATATTAGTTTTTTAGCGGTTGAGTTAGTTGAAGAAACGTTTCATGCGCGTTATTTAGCTAAAGAAAAGGTTTATCACTATCATTTGGACATAGGTCAATCTAGGAGCCCGTTTAAGCGACACTATGCAGCTCACTACAGATTTACCTTAGATTTAATTAAAATGCGTCAGGCAGCCAAAGACATCCTTGGAACACATGACTTTAGTGTCTTTTGTGCAGCGGGGAGTTCAGTGGAAGACAAGACACGAACAATTTATGCAGTCGAAATTATTCAAACCAGTGAGACGGATCTTTTATTTACTTTTCGTGGGAATGGTTTCTTATATAAAATGGTCCGTTTATTGGTTGGGACGCTTTTAAAAATAGGGAATGGTGGCTTACCAGAAGATGCCATACAACGCGCCCTTGAGGACCAAGATAAAAAAATGATTGGACCCACAGCTCACCCAGAGGGGCTTTTCTTAATGGAAGTCAAGTATGACACGAGTTTGTAATAAAAAAGAATTGAAAAAAACAGTTAAAAAAGATTGACAGATGAGTGAATTACCTTTAATATGGTAAATGGTATTGTTTGCCCCACGATGAGCCCCGGAATCTTATTGTGTATTGCCAAACAACAGAAGAAAATTGGAGGAAAAAAACCCATGCGTACAACATATATGGCCAAAGCTGGCGAAGTAGACCGTAAATGGTATGTAGTAGATGCAACTGATGTTCCTTTAGGACGTCTATCTACTGTCGTAGCATCTATCCTACGTGGAAAAAATAAACCAATATTTACACCTCATGTAGATACTGGTGACTATGTAATTGTAATTAATGCTGACAAAATCAAATTAACAGGACATAAAGCAAGTGACAAACTGTATTACCGTCATAGCCAACACCCAGGTGGTTTGAAATCTGTATCTGCTGGTGAATTACGTGAGAAAAATTCTCGTCGATTGATCGAGACTTCTATCAAAGGTATGTTACCAAAAAATACTTTAGGACGTAAACAAGGTTCTAAATTATTCGTATACGGTGGAAGCGAACATGAACAACAAGCGCAACAACCAGAAGTATTAGATATTACAAACCTAATTTAAGGAGGGAATTTCATTGGCTAAAGTACAATATATCGGCACAGGCCGTCGTAAAAAATCTGTAGCACGTGTACGCTTAGTACCAGGTACAGGTAAAGTAATCATGAACAAAAAAGAAATTGAAGAATACATTCCACATGCTGATTTACGTGAAGTAATCATGCAACCACTAGTAGCAACTGAAACTAAAGGATCTTATGATGTATTAGTTAACGTTGACGGTGGTGGATATGCAGGACAAGCTGGCGCAACTCGTCATGGTATCGCTCGTGCGTTACTACAAGTTGACCCAGATTTCCGTCCAGTTCTTAAACGTGCTGGCTTATTAACACGTGACGCTCGTATGGTTGAACGTAAAAAACCAGGTCTTAAAAAAGCTCGTAAAGCTTCTCAATTCTCAAAACGTTAATATATTCTATATATCAACATTTCAAGACATTTTCCATTTATTTGGAAGGTGTCTTTTTTTGTTGAGGTAATGAAAAAGGTAATGACGGACTTATTTTGTAGCTATAATCCAGTATATGAAATGAATTTGTCAACGGCATTTCGTTGTGCTTTTTCAGTTACATGAGAATATGTGTTTAGCGTTGTTTCGGCATTTTTATGACCTAGTCTATCTTGTGTTTCTTTTATACTAGCTCCACCTTCTAAAAGCAAAGTAGCATGTGTATGACGTAAACCGTGAATAGTTACGTGTTTAAATTGATATTTCTTTTCTAATTTACGCATGATGTTATTTGAGTAATCAGCATGTAGAGGTTGATTTATCTTTCCATCAGCATTTATATAAGTGAAAATTAATTGATCTTTTCTTTTAGTGTTTATTCCGAATTGCAGAAGCTCTAAGGCTTGTTCCTTCTTCCATTTCTTTAGCATTTCAATTGTTTGAGAATCAACAGGAAGAATTCGCTTTGATGTGATATTTTTAGTATCTTTTTGAACTCTGATAGTTTTTCTTTTAGAAGAACTATCTTTATTTCGGATAGTTGCATAGCTTTTATCAATGTAGAGTAAGTGTTCATCAAAATCTATATCTGACCAATGTAGTGCAGACAACTCTCCTTTTCTAACACCAGTTGTTATTAGGAGTTGGAAAATTAATATATGTTTTAAAGGTTCTTCTTTATGAAGTATCTCCATAAAGAATTTAAGTTCATCAAGTGAAAAGAAGTTATCTGATTCTTTCTTTTCTCTTTTTGGTAATTTTACATTTAGCATAGGATTTCGTTGTAATAGTTCAGAAAAAATAGCGTGTTCAAAAATTTGAGACGTATATGATTTTAATTGTTTGATGTTTGTATAGGTTTCTGCCCACTTATTTATAGCATTTTGACATTGTACAGGAGTTATTTTAGATATATTTTTTTCTCCAAATATGGGTAGAATGTGTAATTTGAAAATATCTTCTGTACGTTGGTAAGTTGTTTCTTGAACACGATTTTTATAGGTTGGTAACCAATCTAAGTAAACAGTTTTAAAAACATCATCGGATAACTTTTGATAAGTTCCATCAGCAATCTCAAGTTTTTTTCTTGCTTCATGTAACTTGGCTTCTTTTTCGGTTTTAAACCCTTTTTTTACATAGTATTCTTGTTTTCCTTGTTCATCTTTACGAATGTATAAGCGGACTGCATAACGCAGTCCGCTTTTTGTTTTGTATTTATTAATCGACATAACTAATCTCTCCAATCTAATAACTTGGCGAGTTGGCTGATTGAGGAATTAGTTTTCTTTGTATTTATCTAATAACATAGCTTTTCTTTTTTCTAAAATTCTATTGATTTTATCGATGGAATCATCAATTTCATCTTCAATAGTTTCAAATAAATTACTTGTTAAAGGCTCATCGCCTATACCAAATACAAAAGTTGTAGCACCTAAGTAGTCCGTATAGTCACTAACATTATCAGGATCGCTTAATTGTGCTAAACGTAATCTATTGGTTTCTAAAAAAATCAAATCAGAATTAAAACATCCGGATGTATCAAGATTAGCATTTCTTAATGCTTCTTGAGTTTTTTCAAATTCAATATCAAGGTTAAGCATTCTAGTATGATGCTCCATTAAAGGTTCTTTAATTCCGAATAAAATTGCTTTATAGCTTAAATTTGTTAAAGAAGAAATGCGCATCATTTCTTGCCAAGTAGGAAGAACATTCTCATTCTCCCAAGCTTCAACTCTTTCAGGAGAAACAATAGGATCAAACAACCGTCCGAATATTTCAGGACTAGTATAAAATTGTTTTTCTCTAATATTTCGAATTCGTTCGCCATAACCACTAATTTCTTTTCCGTAAAGGAGGTAGTTAGTGGTCACATTTCCAATTTTGGCAATTTGCTCTAGTCTTTCTTTTTGAGGTAGACTATTTCCTTTTTCCCAAGTTTGAACAAGTCCTTTACTCGCTGGAGGAGTAATTAGTTGTCCAAATGCCTCAAGGGAAACTTTTTTTGAATCCGATAATCCAAGTCTTATGTCACGTATACGTTTACCTATATCTTCTGAATTTAAAACCGACATGTTATTCTCCTTTCTAGTTATTTACTAATATAATATACGAAAATCGACAATAAAACAAAAAAAATAACAAAAATTATTATTTTTTATTTTAAAAGTAAAACAAATATGGTATTATCTTTTTAAAGTACTATGATTTTAGTACTTAAAAGAAAGGAGAATACTTATGATAGAAGTATCTCAAACTGTTTCTGAAACTTTACGTAAGCAAAGAGCAATTCTATTTTTAACTAGAGAGGAATTAAGTAAAGAAATCGGATTAACAGCAGTGACTCTTAGAAAGATAGAGAGAGGGGGTACTAAAGTAAACAGTAAAACTTACGAAAAAATAATGTTGTGGTTAGTAAAAAGATTAGATTAGTAGACTTGGCGAGTTGGCTGATTTATGAATTAGAAAGGATAATTAAAATGAAAAATAATGAATTTACAATCTCTATTAATGATGATAAAAACTTATTGTTACAGGTTTATGCTGAACAAATATTTAGTTTAGTAGAAGGGAAGATTATAAGTCAAAATGAGCAACAGCCATTTTTAAAAGGAAAACAATTATGTGCGTTTTTAGGAATTTCTTGGGGAACGTTTTTAAAGTTAAAGAAGCAGGGGTTACCAACTATTATTTTAAATACTGGAAGTAGTGGAATGGAGTTATATTCAAAAGAATCGGTAGTGAATTGGATTCTAGAACAAGAGGTAAGAGCATGATAAAAACACGAAAAAAAGATTTAGCAAACCATCTTGGCGGACGTAAGCTAAATCTTCTGAAGAATATACTAATAAAAGTATATTTTGACTCTATTATATCATATGTTGGGGGTGTTAAATATGCCTTCTAATCGTTATAAACTTGAAGATTTTTGGGATGGAGAAAGATTTTACAGGATTCCCAAAGCTTTATTTTTAAATCCAGTTTATGAAGATATGAGTAACGAAGCAAAACTATACTATGCTATTTTTAGAGATCGCTTTGAACTGAGTTTGAAAAATAAATGGGTTGATAAAGATGGAAATGTATATATTTATTTCTCTCTTGAGACAATGAGAGAGCTTTTTAAACGTAGTAATACGTATTTAATTAAAATCAAGAAAGAGCTGAAGAGATATAATTTGATTGAGGAAGTAAGACAGGGATTAAAAGAGCCAAATAGAATTTATCTTTTAAAAGTAAAAGAAGTGCCCGAAACCCTTGAAAATGCTTTAATTCCATTCCATGGAATTCCACAGAATGAAACTGTTGATAACCACGGAATGGAGCCTAATGATACTGAGTATAGTGATACTGAGAAAATAATTAAAGATACAATTAAAGATACACCGAATGGATTAGAGAGTTCATTTCAAGAGTCATTTTTATCTTTTTTCGATAGACAATTTTTAACAGAAAAAACGATACAGCTACTTTTAAACTTTGGTGACACAATGATAACTAAAAAATTTTTAGATATTATATTTCAGTCTAAGAAAAAGGTCGAGAATTACCAAAATAAAGAAAATAGAAGTGATACTGGTGTAGAATATTGTATTTACGGTGATATATGGTCTGAGGAGATAGAGAATCAAGTGAAAAAATTCTTATTTAAAATGAAAGAGTATCAGACCAAGGATAAACCAATTGAAAAACTAGAAGGCTATTGGTTTAAAACTATGCAGAATTTTTGGGAAGCCGTTTTATTAATGGAAAAACGTTATGGAGTAACATATTTAATTGAACAGCAACGACAAGAGATTTTAGAACTTGATACAGAGCTTATGGAATATTATAAGGGATTAATTATGAGTGGAGATAAAAATGCAAGAGAAGCACTTTTTAAAGCTGTCTATGGAGAATTAGAAGAATGAAGAATAAATATAATGAGCTCAGACTACGTTCGTTTGATGATAGGTTACTAGATTATGTAGATGAATTAGTGAGAATTAAGAATTCTGGCAGGAAGCATAGTTTTTATAATCGAAAAGACATCATCGAAGAAATAATAAACAGAGATATTGAAATGAAGTCCAGTGCATTTAATCTAAAGTCAAAACTAGAAATTGAAAAAAGCTATCAAAAAATGGCAAAAAAAATAGATAGGCTTCAGGAAACAATAGATGATCTATTAGAACAAAATACTGTACTTTTAGCAATCGAATTGAAGGAGCGTGGTCTGTTAAGTGAGTAAAGAAGACTACGTGAGCATAAAACTTAAAAAAAAACACGTCTGAGAAATTACTAGCTGTAGCAAAAAATGAAAGAATAAGTTTATCAGAATTAGTAGAAAAGGCATTAGACCTGTACGTAGCAGAAGATGAGATAGCGGACTTCACATATGATGTTGAAAAACAAATCTATATTTTGAGAAAGAAAGTACAAGAAGACATAGAACTAAATAGAACAATGTATAAGCTATTGAAAGGATTTTAGTTATGAGAAGAAGAACGGTAGCTTTTGTTAGCACTGATTATTCAGATGAGGAATTTAATATTTTGATGAAAAGGGTGAAACAAAAAGCCAAAACTAAAGGGATATCAGCTACTAATTATATGCTAAAAGCATTATCAGATAGTTTAGAGGAAGAACGAAAAGAAGAAAAAAATAATATGAGATTAGAATTAACAGATATCATGTATAAACTAAACTATATTATTGCTATGCATCATATTGCAGGACTATCTACTTGTAGTTTAAATATTAACGAAAGAGTAGATAGTTATGAAATTTTTGAAGAATCTTATAATAAATTAAGTGGAATTAAATTTGCTGAAATGTACGCTGAAGAGAGAACGATAAAAGAAACAAATGAAATTTTTGAAAAACAATCTAAACAGAAGTTTGGAACATTTTATGAGAAAAAGAAAGTTGTTGCTCCGCCAAAATCAATCTATGATTATGACTACAAAAGCCTATTAAGAGATCAAGGTTTAAATATAAAATAAATCTTTAAGGAGTGTATTAGTAAATGCGATATCCAATTAATAGTATGAGTGTATGAATAGGTTACACTTAGTTGAACAAAAAAGATAAGGTGTCTATACTTAATAA
>NZ_JBQEIL010000013.1:0-40468 GCF_052102835.1 Vagococcus sp. | reverse complement strand
TTTATTAAGTATAGACACCTTATCTTTTTTGTTCAACTAAGTGTAACCTATTCATCTTATGTAATTGCTAGCGACTCCCTTTTCGCACCCTTCGAATTTCAAAATGAAGAAGGTGACTACGAAGGAATTGATGTCACTTTAATGAAAAAAATTGCTGAACTTGAGAATTTTGAGGTATCTTTCAAGTTTATCGGTTTTAGTCCAGCCGTCCAAGCTGTAGAATCTGGGCAAGTCGATGGTATGATTGCCGGAATGACGATTACAGATGAACGAAAAGAGGCTTTTGATTTTTCATCTCCTTATTTTGATAGTGGTATTCAACTCGCAATTAATAAAGAAGATAATCGTATTAAGAGCTATGCTGATTTAAAAGATAAAAAAGTCGGTGCTAAAATCGGAACTTCTTCGGCAGACTTCTTAGAAGATCATAAAAAACAATACGGTTATACTATTAAATATTTAGATACTACAGATGCTCTCTACAGCGCTTTAAACATCAATGAAATCGATGCAATGATGGATGATTATCCTGTTATTGGTTATGGTGTCATGCAAAAACAACCTCTCGCAACACCTATCCCCGCTGAAAAAGGAGGACAATATGGTTTTGCCGTAAAAAAAGGGACTCATCCAGAATTGCTTGAAAAATTCAATCGTGGGCTTAAAACACTAAAAGAAACTGGTGAATATGATAAAATTTTAAACCAATATATCCAACCTCAAGCTAAAATTCAAAAGAAAAATGAAGCAACCTTAACTGGTTTGTTAAGCAATAACTGGCAACGTTTACTTAAAGGATTAGGAATGACGATCTTTTTAGCCTTTGTTTCTTTTATCTTAGCTACTATTCTCGGAATATTTTTTGGTCTAATGTCAGTGTCACCTAAAAAAGGATGGAGACTTATCGCTTCTTTCTATGTTGATATCATTCGAGGAATCCCGTTAATGGTACTTGCCTTTTTCATTTATTTTGGCTTGCCCGGTGTCCTTCATTTTAAAATCCCCGTACTCGTTGCTGGTATTTTAACTCTGACTTTAAATTCGAGCGCTTATATTTCTGAGATTATTCGAGGAGGTATCAACGCAGTCCCTATCGGTCAAACAGAAGCTTCTCGTAGTTTAGGCTTATCATATGGAAAAACAATGAAGAAAATCATTTTACCGCAAGCTTTTAAAATTATGATTCCTTCCTTTGTTAATCAATTTATTATTTCGTTAAAAGACACAACTATTCTTTCTGCCATTGGATTAATCGAACTTTTACAAGTTGGTAAAATGATTGTCGCTAGAAATCTACAAAGCACTTTAGTCTATTTCGTTATTGCTATGATGTACTTGATTTTAATTACTGCTCTCACGCAATTTGGTAAATGGATGGAAAGGAGACTCGAACGATGAGTGAAAAAATATTAGTCGAACATTTAGTCAAAAAATTCGGAACTCAAACCATTCTAAAGGATATTAATGTTTCTATAAAAAAAGGGGAAGTAGTCTGTATTATCGGTCCTTCTGGTTCTGGCAAAAGCACTTTTTTAAGATGTCTTAATCAATTAGAAACTACCACAGGTGGACATATTATTATTGATGGAACTGATTTAACCGACAAACAAACTGACATCAACTTAATCCGTCAAAGAATTGGTATGGTTTTTCAACATTTTAATTTATTCCCACATTTGTCTGTTATTGATAACATTACATTAGCTCCTATTAATTTAAAAATAGCAACTCCTGAAGAAGCAAAAATAACTGCCTTAAACTTACTAAAACAAGTTGGACTTTTTGAAAAGAAAGATACGTTTCCCGACTCTCTTTCTGGTGGTCAAAAACAAAGAATCGCTATCGCTAGAGCTTTAGCCATGCAACCTGATATCATGTTATTTGATGAACCGACTTCTGCACTCGATCCAGAGATGGTTGGTGATGTTTTAAATGTCATGAAAGACTTAGCTCATCAAGGAATGACTATGATTATCGTTACCCACGAAATGGGCTTCGCTAAGGAAGTAGCAGATCGCGTGATGTTCATTGATGATGGTGTTTTTCTTGAAGATGGCACACCAAAGGAAGTCTTCCAATCCCCTAAAAATGAAAGAACAAAAAACTTTTTAGAAAAAATAATATCGTAAAAAAACTTAAAATACCCCCTATTTTTATTCTATAATTATAACAAACGTGCTATCCTTGTGTTGTATAACACAAGGAGGGGTAATATGAAATTAGTAGTTATTGAAGGAGTTAAAACGTTACAACTTGATTTAACCACAACGGGCGCTTTAGCTCTGTTGTTACTGACCCTAGGCAATTTCATTCGCAAACGGCTACCTATTTTCCAAAGAATGACGATCCCTTCTTCTGTCATTGGCGGCTTCATCTGTGCTATAACAGTTTTGCTACTACGAACATCTAAACTACTCTACATTGACATGGATACAACACTTCAATTGCCTTTCATGCTTGCATTTTTTACTTGTGTTGGTTTTGGAGGAAGCTTTAAAATGTTAAAAGCAGGTGGACGCTTACTTGCCGTGTATCTCTTTTCTACATGGATTTTAGCCATTATTCAAAACTTAGTCGGTGCAGGTTTAGCTAAATCATTAGGAATTAACCCACTACTGGGGATTATGGCAGGCACAGTTTCCTTAGTTGGTGGCCATGGTAATGCTGCCGCTTTCGGACCAATTGCTGAAAGTGCTGGCGCTCAAGGTGCTAGTGCGGTCGCATTGGCTGCTGCTACCTATGGTTTGATTGTAGGAAGCCTACTTGGTGGACCGATTGGCGATTGGTTGCTTAAAAAAAATAAAGTAGAAGTTACTCCAGATGCTGAAAAAATTAACAATGTCGAATCTGAAACAGACAACACTCAAACAGAAGAAAAGATAACAAAGATTACTTCCACTAATTTTTTAGCTCATTTAACCATTGTTTTTGTGTTTATGGCAGGCGGAATTTTATTTTCGGAACTTATCGGATTATTACAAATTAAAAATTTCGCGATTCCAAACTATGTCGGTGCAATGTTTTTAGCTATCATTTTTAGAAATGTTAATGATAAAAACAAAATTTTTCATATGGAACAACCGATTGTTGATCTTATTCTCGATGTCGGTTTAGGAATGTTTTTAACCATGGCTATCATGACTCTAAAAATATGGGAATTGGCTGAACTTGCAGGACCTCTTATTATTATATTACTCGTTCAAACAGTCGTTCTGTTCATTTTTGTTATCCTATTTGTCTTTCCACTACTGAGAGGGAAAAAAGACTCCGAAAACGCTTACGATGCAGGAGTTCTTAGTGGAGGTTTTATGGGATGGGGGCTCGGAATCGCAGCCACAGCTGTCGTATGTATGTCAGCTATTGTTGAAAAATATAGAAAGGCTTCGCCTAAAGCTTTCTTAATAGCACCATTATGTGGAGCGGTTTTCGTCGATATTGTAGCTATCCCTACAATTATCTTCTTTATTGGTCTCTTTAGCTAAATAGAAACAAATCACGCGCAGAACGTCTCTTCGAGTCAACTAAGAGAGTTCTGCGCGGATTGTTTTTATTGAAGGAGTGAGAACAATGAACAAGAACATACAAATTATTATTTTCTTACACCTCCTTATTCTCGGTTACCCTTTCGCTGGTCATTATCTAACTTTTGAAAACACACACACCATTAGTAATTTAACCTTGACATTATCTGTTTTACTTGCAATCACAACATTTCTATTCACCTTGAATATAACTAAAAATGTTTCAGTTTTAAAAAAAGTAATTATTTTACCTGTTTCTTTTGTTTTTTGTTTTCTAATTCCTCTCTATTTACTTAACAGCTTAATGTTCTAACTTGGTTAATCCATAAAAAATGACTGACTTAAAAATAAAAACGTGTAAAATCAATCGATTAAACCATTGATTTTACACGTTTTTTTATTATGTAAAGATTTTAAAACATAAAATTACTTTTGATTTTGTACACATTCAAATTTCTTTATTAATTTTTCCAATTCTAACTCTAATATCAATTGCGTTTCTTCATCGTAAAGCACATGTCGAGTTGGCTGAACACCCAAATCAAATAACTGTAACGGCACAAGCGTGTCAGCTTTCACTTCAACAGTGATCTGTGGATGAACACATGAAGCTCCACAACTATCTGTCACTAAAAACGCTAACTCATAAATTGATTCTGTTTTTTGGCGTATTCTATAATAACCATCTTGAATGTATTGCTTTTCAGCTGTAAAACTAGAAAGCAAGTTCGTCAATCGTTTTTTTTCCATCCGCTTCATCCTTTTTTAGATTTGATTTTTTTGCAAACGATACATGTCATAGTAACGACCTCCAGAAGCAATTAACTCATCATGGTCCCCACGTTCGACAATTCGACCTCGCTCCAACACTAAAATTAAATTTGCATCTTTAATGGTTGATAAACGATGCGCTATTGCAATCGTTGTCCGGCCTGAACGCATCCGTTTCAACCCTTCTTGGATTAAAGTTTCAGTTTCAGTATCAATGTTTGCCGTTGCTTCATCTAAAACTAATATTTTAGGATTAGTAACAATTGTTCGAGCAAATGAAATTAATTGCCGTTGACCACTTGATAAACTCGAGCCACCTTCCAAAACTCTGGCTTGATACCCTCCCGGCAAGGTATTAATAAAAGTATCCGCTTGGACAAATTTAGCTGCGTCAATCACTTCTTCATCTGTAATTGTTTCGTTCCTCAAACGAATATTACTTGCAATATCACCATAGAACATAAAAGCATCCTGAAGAACTAATCCAATTTTTTTACGCAATTCCTCAATAGAATAATCTCTAATATCCACATCATCAATCAAAATTTGACCACGGCCAAATTCATAGAAACGCATGAGAACATTAATAATCGAACTTTTGCCACTTCCTGTCTGTCCTACCAAAGCAACTGTTTCACCTGGTTGTGCGATAAAGCTAATATTTTTAAGAACATCTGTTTTACCATCATAAGAAAAACTAACTTCCCGGAATTCAATCTTTGCATCCGTCATAGTAGCATTCGCATTTTCATTTTGCTGCGGTGTTTCTTCTGGATGATCTAAAATTGTAATAATTCGGCTGCCTGCAACTAAACCATCCTGAAAAACACTTAAAAAATCCATCATATTCGTCATCGGATTAAAAAATTGTTGGACGTAAGAGATAAATGCATAGATTAGTCCCACCTCAACGGGTGAATCGAGTGCTATGATTCCAAAATATGATAAGACAATAGCAGATGCTAAAGCAAATAACAAATTAATGATTGGGGCTAAAAGTAGTGAATTAGTTTTAATCATTGCATAACGAGATTCTAAATATTTTGAGTTACTTTCCTCAAACTCTTCTTCTAATCTCTTTTCTTGCCTGAAGTATTGAACAACTGCCATCCCAGAAATCGATTCATTTAATTTAGTATTTAACTGACTTAAACGTTCACGCATTCCACGATAAATTTGAGAGCTATATTTTTGATAATACCAGATAATCACTAAGAGAAAAGGAAAGAATAAGGCAATAATTAACGTAAGCTTCACGTTAATCGTTGCCATTGCAACAAATGAAGCTAACACTCCAAAACCTGCAGTAATAATCGAAAGAAAAACTAACCAAAATTCAAACAAGGTCTCAGTATCATTCGTCACACGAGAAACAATAGAACCAGCAGGGGTTTGGTCAAAGTAACGCATCCCTAATTCCTGCAATTTTTTAAATAATTTGACACGAATGGATTGATAAGTATTTAAAGAGCCTCGATAATATAAAAACCACTGGCCAAACCATACAATCGCTTTGAATAGAACTCCTATTCCATATAATAAAGCAAAATAAAGAATCGTTTTAGTTGTTGCTTCGTGACTCGTTAAATGCTCATCCATAAAAACTTGCAAAACTTTTGGCAATAAGATATTGATCACTGCTAATAAAATTGCAAATGCAATCGCACTAAAAAAATATCGCTTAAATGGTTTCGCAAAAGTAAACATACGTTGAACTATTGCCCGCTGTTCTTGACGAGTAAACGATTTTTTCCATATCGATGTTGATTCTTTCATTACTCTTCCCCCCCCGCTGTGACTTTATCCTCAAGTTGTTGATACTCATACATTTTTTGATACCAACCACCTAACGCTAGCAACTCTTGATGAGTTCCTCTTTCAATCACTTGACCTTCGTCAATTACTAATATCTCTTGTGCATCTTTTACACTACTCAAGCGGTGCGTACTAATAATCGTTGTCTTCTCTTGACGATTCGTTCTTAGGTTACTTAAAATACGTTCCTCTGTTTTAGCATCAACCGCCGATAAGGCATCATCTAAAATTAATAATTCTGGTTCGACAAGCAAAGCACGAGCGATTGATATTCGCTGTTTTTGTCCTCCTGAAAGAGAAACACCGCGTTCACCAACTAATGTATCATATCCTTCAGTAAAACTTAAAATATCTTCATGAATATCTGCTTCTTTAGCAATTTTTTCAACTAGTTCTTGATTCGCTTTTGGTTTAGCAAAGCGAATATTATCCCTAACGGTCATCGAAAATAAAAAATGATCTTGCGGGACATAACCAATGGATTGCAGTAATGCATCTAATGTGTATTCTTGTAAACGATATTTCCCAAAATTAATCGTTCCTTGATATTGATCGTACTCACGTAATAGTAATTTTAAAATACTCGTTTTTCCCGCTCCAGTTTTCCCAACTATCCCTAGTGTTTTTCCTTTTTCTAAAGTAAAATCAATTTTTTGAAGTGATGGCTCTACATCTCCTGGATAAGTAAAAGATTCGATTCGATAAACCAAATCACCTTCTGCCAATGTATTAATTCCAGTTTGGTCTTCAATAATACTTGATTTTTCTTGAAGTAGTTCTTGTACACGGTCATAACTCGCATTTCCCCGTTGCAAAACATTAAAGAAACGACCAATCGCAAACATTGGCCAAACCAACATTCCAATATAGCTAAAGAAAGAAATAAGTTGTCCAATTGAGATGGTTTGATTAACCACAAAATGACCACCCACAATAATGGATAAAACATAAGAAATCCCAATCACCAAGGTAATCAGCGGATCAAACAGAGCATCTAAAAAGTTAACTCGATTATTTTTTTCAATTGAATAATTCACATGTTCTTCAAAATCTAAAATTTCCTCTTTTTCTTGACCAAAAGTTTTAATTACTTTAATGCCTGTAATTGTTTCTTGCGTCTTGTCGTTTAATTTAGAGAATGCTGCTTGTGATTCTCGGAATGCGTCATGTAACTTATCACCTAACTTGCTTGAAATAAGTGCTAATAAAGGAAATGGGATTAACGCAATTAACGTTAAACGCCAATCAACAAAAATAATCATCGCCACTATCGTAATAGCCCCTGTGATAAACGCATCTGCAAACGTCAAAATCCCCGCTCCAGCGACGTTTTGAATCGCATTGAGATCGTTTGTTGCGTGAGCCATCAAATCTCCTGTTCGATACTTCTGATAGAAAACTTGATCCATTTTAGTAAATTGATGAAATAGACGCTGTCTCATTATTTTTTCTAATCTCGCTGCGCCACCCCAAATATTAGTTCTCCAAATATATCTTAACAAGTAGACAACCAATGCAGAGAGAACTAATAAACCAATCCAAATAACAAGCGAGCGACTCGTCAACGTATGATTCGCGATATGGTCAACAACAATCCCCGTCACACGAGGAGGTAATAATTGAATAATAGCCACTAAAATTAATGATCCGACACCAATAAAATACGTTTTTTTCTCTTGTTTAAAAAACCAGCTTAATTTTTTAAAAACACCCATTTCTTCACTCCTTTATAAATAATAAAATAAAAAACGGATGCGAAAAAACGCACCCGTTTCAATCTACGATTAGTTTTCATCAAATAAAACTCAGAACCTATTTTTTCTTTTTAGAATTTTGAGCTTTCATATTTTGCATCATTTGACGAACTTTCTTTTCTGATGGTTTTTGTCCCATTTGTGCCATCATCATTCGTAACATATCCTCATTAACGGGAGGATTTTTTTCTAATTGATCTTGAAAAGCCTTCTTCGCAAGAAAGAATCCACCAACTGCTCCTAAAAGCAAAGCAATCACGATTAATAAAATAGCTAATCCTGTATTCATTTATTTGACACTCCTTTCCTCCAGTTAATTTCATTCAACACTACATATTGTACTAAAATTCACGCGGAAAGAAAAGGTAGAATTGACTTTTTATTACGAATTTTGCACATCTTCCAGTAAGTTAGGATTAAACGTTCCCTTTCTTAACATCTCAATTTCAAAAGCATAAGGCGCCTTTGCAGTTTTCTTATCTTCCCCTACAAAAGGCGTTTCTAATATTTTAGGTAATTCGACCAATTGTGGATGATGAGCCACATAATTTAAAGCATCGAAGCCAATGGTACCAAATCCAATGTTAGCATGACGGTCTTTATGCGACCCTTGACTATTTTTCGAATCATTTAAGTGGACAACTTTTAAGCGGTCTAACCCAATAATTCGATCAAATTCTTCCAAGACTCCGTCAAAATCTTCACGAACATTATAACCAGCATCGTTAATATGACAAGTATCTAAGGTCACTGATAACTTTTCATTATGCGTGACACCTTCTATTATTTTAGCTAACTCTTCAAAATTCCGACCAATTTCAGTCCCTTTACCTGCCATAGTTTCTAGCGCAATCTGAGGAATCTGATCTTGACGCAAAACCTCATTAAGCCCTTTAATAATTTGATTAATGCCTGCTTCTGAACCTTCACCAACATGTGCACCTGGATGAAGAGTAATTTGTGTCGCTCCAATTGCTTCCACACGTTCAATTTCTTGTCGAAGAAAATCAATCGCAAAACCAAAATTTTGCGGTTTAATTGTATTGCCTAAATTAATAATGTAAGGCGCATGAACAACTATTTTATTTAAATCAATAGAAGACTCCGTCATTAGTAGATGACCAGCTTCTATATTTAGTTCCTCGACTGGTTTACGCCGCGTATTTTGTGGCGCTCCTGTATAAATCATAAACGTGTTTGCTTGATATTCACGAGCGAGTTCTACAGAACCAACCAACATTTTTTTACCATTCATACTTACATGTGACCCAATTATCATATTGCTTACTCTCCCCTAATTGATATTATCTTATCTATCATATCGTTTACAACAAAAAGTCACAAGTTTCATGCCTTTATTTAGCATTATAATAAATTAACAAAAGGTTCACTAGGCACACTCCTACTAAAATGCTATAATTGTTTATATTTATTCTATATTCTAAGAGGTGATATTTTGTTTAAAAATAGAGATGACATCCAGAAGTACAAAGACAAATTGTCTTCTCTCTCGTTTCCTATCAACGTTACCTACCGAGTAGGTCGCTCCATCTTCATTTTTATGTTATTTGGCATTTTAGCAGCTTGTGTCCTAGGACTTGGTGTTGGGGTTGGTTATTTTTCTTCACTTGTTGCTCCCCTTGAAGTCCCTAGTAAATCAACGTTAGAAGATAAAATCTATGACATCGAACGTCAGTCAAAAATGAATTATGATGACGGTGAATTAATTTCTGTGATTAAATCCGATTTAATTCGAACGCCGATTGATGAAAAAGAAATTTCACCACTCGTCAAAAAAGCCTTGATTTCAACTGAAGATGAGCATTTCTATGAGCATAACGGAATTGTCCCTAAAGCGATTGCTCGGGCCACTATTTCAGATGTTACTGGGCTCGGAAGCGGCTCCGGTGGTTCTACGATTACACAACAATTAATCAAACAACAGCTTTTAACCAATGAAACATCGTACAGTCGAAAGGCTTCCGAAATGTTACTTGCTTTACGAACAGAAAAGTATTTTTCAAAAACAGAAATTTTAAATGCTTATCTCAATGTCTCTCCTTTTGGCCGAAATAACAAGGGAGAAAATATCGCGGGAATTCAAGAAGCCGCTACAGGTATTTTTGGGCTAAATGCTAAAGATGTCAATTTGCCTCAGGCTGCCTTTTTAGCTGGATTACCCCAAAGCCCCATCGAATATTCTCCATATAACAACGATGGGTCTCTGAAAAAAGATTCTAACTCTGGTTTACAGAGAAAAGATAATGTTCTCTTTAATATGTATCGCGAAAAACAAATCTCAAAAAAAGAATATGATGAAGCATTAAAATATGATTTAGCTAAAGATTTTTTAAAGTCAGAAAAAAGTTCAAGTGCTGAAAATAGCTATCTCTATCATTATATTTATGACGAAGCAGCTAAGATTATGATGATTCCTTTATATGAAGCAGATGGCGTTACTGAAAAACAAATCGAAGAATCTGATGAACTGAGTACCCATTATTTCGATTTAGCCAAACGAGAACTCAGACAAAATGGATACACTGTTGATACAACTATTAATAAAACTATTCATCAAGCAATGGAAGAATCTGTTAATCAATTTGGTTATGTTCTCAACGATGGGCGAAACAAGTTGTTAGAAACAGGTAGCATCCTAATGGACAACCGAAGCGGAAAGATTTTTGGCTTTATTGGTGGACGTGATTATCAACAAAATCAAAATAATCACGCTTTTCAAACCTATCGTTCACCTGGTTCAACTATGAAACCAATTCTAGCTTATGCTCCTGCGATTGATCAAGGTCTGATTGGTTCTGAAAGTAAATTAGCTGACTTTCCTATGAATTATCGTGATGGAAATCAGCCCATTAAAAATTATTCTGATTTTGGTTCAAATACCTTTAAATCCGTTAGAGAATCTCTAAAATGGTCCTTAAATATTCCAGTCGTTAATTTATACAATGATTTATTAAATACTATGAATCCAAAAGATTATTTTGATAAAATGGAAATCGGTTTAAAACCAGAAGAATATGGATTTGAATCTATCGCGCTTGGTGGAACAAATGACGGCATTTCTGTTTATGAAGAAACGGCTGCCTATGCTACTCTTGCCAATAAAGGTTCCTATAATCGAGGATATGCTATCAGTAAAATAACTGATAAATCTGGAAAAGTCGTTTACGAACACCAAAGCAAGCCCGTTCAAGTCTTCAAACCTGCGACAGCGTCAATTATGAACGATATGATGCGCGATGTCGTCAACTCAGGAACAGGGAAACCTGCTCGTGATGCCCTTAGCGGTTCCACTCTTCAACAAGCAGATTGGGTCGGAAAAACGGGAACTTCTGAAAATCAAAAAGATTATTGGTTTACTGCCTCAACCCCAGCAATTACGATGAGCAGCTGGATTGGCTACGACGATAATACTTTAATGTATGATACTTGGAACAAACAAAACATGGTTTTCTGGGCTTATATGACCAATTATGTTTATCAACGAAGTCCTGAAATTTTTGGCGTTCAAGAAAAATTTAACCTGGAACCTAGTGTAAAAAAAGTAAAAGTTTCTGAATTTACGGGGCAAAAAGAAGGTCCTGTTAAAATTGAAAATGGGGGAACGGTTAATCTTCGTGGTACAAAAACAATCACGAATCTTTATTCGGGCGATTTCGCGAAAGATAGTACTTTCCGTTTCGGAATCGGAGGGACTGATAGCCAGTATCAAAGTGTTTGGAAAAACTATCGCCCTACAATAGCACCAACTAAACCCAGAACGACTGAGAATAATAAAGAGAAAAACAAACCTAAAAATTCTAAAAAAGAAGAGGATTAATAAAAAAACTTCCAAAAGTTAATTTTTGGAAGTTTTTTATTATGATTTAAATAAATTAACATTAAGAATTAAAGTACATAAATAACATGGCGATCGCAGGTATTGAATTATTGATAAAGTGAAAGAGCATTGAATCACCTAAGCTATTACGTAATTGATAAACAAGATACATTATTAGTCCCAAAATAAAATACATTAAGAATGAAATAATATTAACACTGGTGTGACCACTAGAAAAAATGAGCGAAGTAACAATTGCTAAGACCCATTTTGGGACTTTTCCTTCAAAAATAACCGTTGGTAAACCTCTGAAAATAATCTCCTCAAAAATAGGTGCACCAATAGCAATACAAATAGTCATTGCTAAAACAGTAAATAGTGGTTGACTAGGACCAAATAATTGTTCAATTGCGGCTTGATTAGCCGTCGAGCTGTCACCATAGATAAGTGAAATTAACATTGAACCTACCGCTGTAATAGTTAACCCTAGAATGTAGAATAAAAAAATGACTAAAAAATCAATGATTTTTATTTTCTTCATCTTTGTTGGAGATTTCTTTTTAAAAAGACGTATACAAAACCAGGCAATTAAAAGAAAGAGCACGAGCCAACTTGCTCCTAAAATAATTTGAACCCATAACGGACGACCTTTAGTTAATGATCCCAGCAATACTGCTAATGTCATCGGGACTTGCGTTAAAAGAAAGAGCAATATCAATAAAATAATATTTTTAATAAAAAACCAAATCTTTGAAAATAAATTGTACATCATCTTCTCCTTTATTAAACTAATTAGTTTATTACATTTTAACAGATTTCGTTAAAAAAACAAAAAAAGCTTATTCTTAACTTTGAAAGAATAAACTTTTAGAAAAGTTATTTTGTTAATAAGCTTGCTGCAGCTTCATCAATAACTAATGTAACGTCTGAGTGTGTTTGAAGAATACTCGCTGGCACCTCTTCAGTCACTTCACCTTCAACTGTCTCTAAAATCGCTTGCGCTTTTTTTTGTCCATATGCTAACAAAATAATTTTTTTGCTCGCCATAATCGATTTAATTCCCATTGAGATGGCTTGAGTTGGAACATCTTCTATTTTTTCAAAATTACGACTATTCGCTTGTATCGTTGAGTCTGTTAAATCAACAACTGCTGTTTTCCCTTCAAATGAAGCACCAGGCTCATTAAAACCAATATGACCATTTTCACCAATGCCAAGAATTTGAAAATCTATCGGATGATCTTGAATAATTTTATCATATCGAGAACATTCTTCTTCTAAATCTTTTGCTAAACCGTTTGGTAAGAAATTTTGTTTAAATGGTTTAGCTTCAAATAGATGCTCTTTCATGAAATGATGATAACTTTGAGGATGTTCTGCACTTAACCCGATATATTCATCCAAATTAACCGAATTTATCTGACTAAAATCTAATGAACTATTGACTAATTCTTGATACAACGTGACAGGTGTGCTCCCAGTTGCTAAGCCGAATGTTTTAAGTTTCCCTACATCAACCTCTTGTTCAACCAATTTAAAAGCTTCTTTTCCACCTACATTTTGATCCTTCACAATAATAATTTTCATGTCGATTCTCCGTTCTTTTGGTATAGTCCAATTATAAAACTATCCTTTGTTTTTTTCAAGTTTATTTTCTTTTTTATGACAAAAGTTTTTTTATTATCTGTTAAAAAAGAGCTTCAGGTGAGGACCCTCAGACTCTTTTTATTTCTATTCTACTGTTACACTTTTAGCTAAATTTCTTGGTTTATCAACGTCTAAACCTCTTGATAAACTAGCATAATAAGCTATTAATTGTAACGGAACAACACTCACAAGTGGCGTTACTAATTCATGTAAAGTTGGTAAAATTAATTGATCTTGCTCTTCCTGCAAACCTTCCATTGAGATCACAAATGTTTTAGCTCCGCGACTCTCAACTTCTTTAATGTTTCCACGAGTATGACTCGCCGTTTTGGAACCAGTAATTACTGCGAGAACAGGCGTCCCTTTCTCTACAAGGGCAATAGTTCCATGCTTAAGTTCGCCAGCAGCGAAACCTTCTGTTTGAATGTATGATATCTCTTTTAATTTTAACGCACCTTCTAACGAAACTGCATAATCCAAGCCACGCCCAATATAAAAGGCATTGCGACTGTCACTCAAGAATTCTTCACTCAGCTCTGCTAACTGTCCTTTTTCAGAAACCAAGGTATCCATTGCACTTGCAACTAAACCTAATTCATGCGCAACATTGAATATCTTAGCATTTTCGTTAGCAACAGCTTCACCCAATGCTTTGGCCAGATAAAGTAAAACAGCAATTTGAGACGTGTAAGCCTTTGTAGAAGCAACTGCAATCTCAGGTCCTGCATATAATAATAATGTATCATTCGCTTCTCGTGATAAGGTTGAACCTTTAACGTTCGTTATCGTTAACGACGGTAACCCTAGCTCATTTACTTTTACCAATACTTGACGACTATCTGCCGTTTCTCCACTTTGACTAATAAAAATAAAATAAGGTTTTTTAGATAAAACAGGCATATCATAACCTATTTCACTTGCTAAGTGAACTTCAACAGGAACATTGGCTAATTTTTCAAGCATCGTTTTACCAACTAACCCTGCGTGCCAGCTAGTTCCACACGCAACAATATAGAGACGATCACTCTGAGCCAATTTTTCAATTAAATTCGAATCAATATTAACTGCACCTTTTTCTGTTGAATATTGAGCAATAATTTTACGCATGACTGAGGGCTGTTCATCAATTTCTTTCAACATATAGTGTGGATATAACCCTTTTTCAGTATCATCCACATCTAACTCCGCAATATAAAAATCTCTGACTTGTTCTTCATTTTTATTATTTAAAATGGTTAACGTATCTGCTGTTAAAACAATACGTTCGCCATCCATAATTTCCACAAAACGATCGGTTTCACTAATCATAGCCATCGCATCGCTACCGACAAAATGACATTTTTCGCCTAAGCCTATCAATAGCGGACTTTTATTCTTAGCTAAATATAATGTATCAGGTTGTTCTAAATCAATTAAAGCAAAAGCATACGAGCCTTCTGTGACCTTTAACATACTACTAAATGCTTCAAACCCCGACTGACCCTGACGCGCAAAATAATCAATCACTTCAACTATTACCTCAGTATCTGTTTCTCCTGATAAAGTAATCTCTTGTAAATAATCTTTTTTTAACGTCACAAAGTTTTCAATAACGCCATTGTGTACTAAACCAAAACGACCACTTTGTGATAAATGGGGATGCGCATTCGTTTCGTTGGGTTCACCATGCGTCGCCCAACGCGTGTGTCCGATTCCTGTTCCAACATGTCCCTCATTAATAATGAGTTGCTTTAGTTCAGCAACACGCCCTGCTGTTTTCTTTAAATAAAACTCGTCTCCCTCCGCAACCATAATTCCTGCTGAGTCATAACCGCGGTATTCTAATTTCTCAAGACCTTGTAATATAATTTCCTTTGTTCTTTGACTTCCGACTACTCCGACAATTCCGCACATGTAAAACTCCAACTTTCTTCAATAGATTGTTTCTATTTCTACTGCATAATCAAAGCTTTGTCATCGTTGTTACCAACTAATTTTGTCTTTGACTTAAAGAGTACAGTCCCCTCGAGATCACCCGCCGAATTTTCGATTAATCTCTTCCTCGTCACCTAAATATTAGGTCTGGCGCTTTTAAAATTGGTATAGATACCATCATATTGGTATAGCCATAGAAACAAGAACATATTACTATTTATAAACAAGCATGTCAACTGTTTATTAAAATAAAAAATAAATGGTCTATCTTAAAACAAGACCAAACCACTTTAAAAAAGCAACAAAAAGGTCGTTTATCAAGTTATTTTAATAAACTTAATAAACGACCTTTTCCTTATTTTAATTAATCATCTAATCCAATTTCAACTTTTACTACCGCCGCAATTTTATCAACGTAATAATTTACTTTTTCAATTGTCGGCGCTTCAGCCATCACACGTAATAATGGCTCTGTACCTGAAGGACGAACTAAAACGCGACCATCTCCAGCCATTTCTGCTTCAACTTCTTCAATAATCGCTTGAATATTTGGTACATCCATCGCTCCATACTTATTATTCACTCGAATATTAACTAATTTTTGTGGATATTCTTCAATTTCTGCTGCTAATTCAGATAACGTTTTACCAGTATGTTTCATCACTTGCATTAATTGAATACCGGATAACAAACCATCACCCGTTGTATTATAATCTAGGAAGATAATATGACCTGACTGTTCTCCACCCAAATTGTAACCTGATTTTTTCATCTCTTCAACAACATAACGATCACCAACTTGAGTCGCTATTGTTTTCATATCTGCTAAATTAACAGCCTTATGAAAACCTAAATTACTCATTACTGTTGCAACAACCGTATTTTTATTTAGTTTGTTCATTTCTTTTAAATATTTACCACAAATATATAAAATTTTATCGCCATCTACAATCTGGCCTTTTTCATCGACTGCAATCACTCGATCACCATCGCCATCAAAAGCTAAACCTAAACTCGCTTTTTTTTCTAAAACAAAAGCAGCTAAAGCATCAGGATGTGTCGAGCCAACACCAGCATTAATATTTATGCCGTTTGGCTTTACTCCCATTGTGAAAAAATCGGTTTCTAAATCGGCAAATAACAAGTTTACAATTGGAGATGTCGCACCATTCGCACCATCAAGGCAAACTGAAAGACCCGATAAATCTCCTTCAATTGTTCCCTTTAAAAACTCAACATATTTCTGAATTCCCTCAGGATACTCATCTAATATCCCTAACCCTTCTGCTGAAGGTCGTGGTAATGTATCTTCTGCCGCATCTAGTAAGTCTTCAATCTCATATTCTTCATCATCCGCTAGTTTAAATCCATCTGGTCCAAAAAATTTAATTCCGTTATCTTCTGCTGGATTGTGTGATGCTGAAATCATAACTCCTGCCGCTGCTTTTTGAGTTCGCGTTAAATAGGCAACTCCAGGGGTCGAAATCACACCCAATTGTAAAACTTCAATACCAACAGAAATCAAGCCTGAGATTAGGGCTTGTTCTAATAATTGACCAGAAATACGAGTATCTCTCCCAACAAGGACTTGAGGCTTTTGTTCGCCTTTTTGATGATGTTGGCAAAGAACATATCCCCCACATCTCCCTATTTTAAAAGCTAATTCAGGTGTTAGTTCTTTATTGGCTACTCCTCTAACCCCGTCTGTTCCAAAATATTTTCCCATCGTTTTATTCTCCTAGTTCTTTAAGTATTAAGCAATACTCTTATTTTTTATCAACTGACGATTTTGTTTCCTTCGTACTTTTTGATGCTTCATATTGCGGAATGACCGTCACAAAGACGGAATCCGGTTCAGCCTTTAAGTTCTTAGGTAATACAACTAAATAAGAACTGCTAGTGGTCTCTCTAATATTACTTGTATCAATTTTTAAATCGACTGAATTGATTTCATCAATTGTCTCTTTAGGTCCCATAATTGAGATTTCATCATGCTTCAACGAAAAAGTATAATTTTTTATTCCTTGCGGGATCACACCTGATTGAACAGGATTAATCTTAATTTTCTTCGAAGGTACATTTAATTTTATTTCAACACGAACATTTTCTGGATTAATCTGAACATCTAAGGGTTCACCTTTTTTATTGATTGCATAAAGTTTAACTCGTTCTGAAAAATCACTAGTCACATTTGTTTTATCACTAACTCCAGCAATGACGCGATCAACCTCGTTTAACATCTCTGCTCCTGCTGCAAGTTCAACAACGGCTGGCTCAACTGAAGCTTCTGACATTTCATACCCTTCAGCAAAAATTTTACTATCGACTGCCGGTTCAACTTTAAAAGTATTCTTTTTCTTTTTCTCAATCGTCACATGAATTTTATCAGGTGAAATTTTAGTATTAATACCACTCAACTTACCAGAGATTTCAAGCGGAACTTCATAAGTTCCTTCTTTATAATTAGTTAAATCCATAACAACTGAAAAACTTCGCGTTTCAGCATTGGACTCTTTATCTAATAATATCTTATTGGCACTCTTGAGCTCAACATTAACTGATTGCTGATAACCAGAGACAAAATATTTTTCTTGATTATAAGTAATATTTACTGGAACATTTTCAGCTGTCGCTTCTAATTCTCTAACTTTATTAATCCCATTTTCTTCTTTATAAGGTGCATTTGCATTAAAAAAAAGTAATAAAGCAAAAAATAAGGATAAAATTTTTAAAAACCAAGGTAATCGTTCTTTTTTATCCATTATTTATGCTCCTCCTTTTGGACTATTCTTCATTGCATCTAAAAGTTGTTGCAAAGCATTTTTTTTATCTTCTATTTTTGGTACCACTAGTTCTTCATTTAAAACAGCTAAATAACGTTCTCGTGGAATATGCGGTAAAAAATTATCTCGTAATGCTAAACTAACGCCACCTGTTTCTTCAGAAACAACAATCGTAACAGCATCACTCATTTCACTTAAACCAATGGCCGCTCGATGACGAGTTCCAAATTCTTTAGGTATTTTACTACTCTCAGTTAATGGTAGATAAGAGCATGCCGAAGCAATTTTTTTATCTTTTATAATAACGGCACCATCATGTAATGGTGTATTCGGAATAAAAATATTAATTAATAATTGATTACTAATATTGGCATCTAATGAAATACCAGTATCAATATATTCTTTTAACGATTCTTTTTTCTCAATACAAATTAATGCGCCAATTTTTCGTTTTGACATATATTGAATAGCTTCATCAAGATCATCAATTAATTTTTCTTGATAATTAACTGTTTTGGAACTGGTTCTAAGCATCGATCCTCGTCCGAGATGTTCCAAACCTCTTCTAACTTCCGGTTGGAAAATTACAATCGCTGCGATTGCCCCATAGGTAATGACTTGACTCATCAACCAAGAGACAGTATTCAATCCAATAAAATCACTTACTATTCGAATCACAATAATGATTGCGATTCCTTTAAATACCTGAATAGCCTTCGTACTGTTTAACAATGAGAGAAGTTTGTAAATAACGTACCACACTACTAAAATATCTAGCAAATGAATCAAGGTACTCACAGTAAATAAACTATCCATCAAATATTCCCAAGTACTTAGTTTAAACAGGTTGAAAAAATTACTAATCATCACACAGCCCCCTAAATAAACTAAAACTTCAGCTATTATGGCTAAAAAAACAAAGTCACCGTTAACCCTCGTGACTTTGTCTCGCCATTAGTTTTTTGCACGCTTGAGATAAGCACCTTCCGACGTGTTAATTTCTAATTTTTCACCTACTTCAATAAAATCTGGAACACTAACAACTAAGCCTGTTTCCATTGTTGCAGGTTTACCAGAACCGGTAACAGTAGCTCCTTTAATCGATGGTTGCGTCTCAGTAACTTCTAAAATAACTGATGTCGGTAAACTAACTCCTACTACTTCATCGCCGTAGAATTGGATCTTAACTTCCATATTATCTAATAAAAATTTCAATTCTTCCTCAATCACTTCAACAGGAATTTCATATTGCTCGTATGTTTCAAGATCCATAAAATTCGCTACACCTTCTTGATTATACAAGAATTGAACTGCCTTAGTATCAATATGAGCTTTTTTAACTTTTTCATCTGGTCTCATTGTTGTATCCGTTGTTGAACCAGAACGAACGTCACGCAATTTCATACGCATTACTGTATTGCCTTTACCTGGTTTATGGTGACTAGCTTCTAATACTTTAATTAGTTTGCCATCTTTTTCAAACGTCATGCCTGCTCTTAAATCTACTGCTGATATCATTATTTAATCTTCCTTTCATAACAAATACGCTTTTATTGTACCATAAAATCCATGAGACAATCCAAAAAATCAAATCTTTTTTTACAACTTTTTTTTCGTTATTTAAATCGACACTAAATAAGCTTCTCTAAAGAGTTGACTTAAGTTGTTTTTTACTTCTCCGGTTGTAAATGCTCCAGATAGACCATTTAAATTTAATTGCAGCATTTCTTCTAACGTTAGCGAAAAACGATTGATTATTTCTTCATACTCTTTGGTCAACGTTGTATTAGAGACTGTTCGATTATCTGTATTTATACAGCATTTAACCCCTTTTTCTAAAAATAAGCGTAGAGGATAACTTTCCCAATTTGCAACAGCTCCGGTTTGAATATTACTGGTTGGACACAATTCAAAAAGCGCTTGAGAAGCGATACATGAGGTCAATACTTCCTCATCTTTACTGATTGCGATACCATGACCTATCCTGGTAGCTCCTACGTCAAGCGCCTCTAGAACATTGTGAGCACAACCACACTCACCCGCATGTAACGTCAAAGGATAGCCTGATATTTGTACATCTTTTAACCAATTTTTAAATTCAGTAACTGGAAAATTCGCCTCATCTCCTGCCATATCAAAACCAACAATTGAAGACTGTTGAAGTTCTTTTACACAGTTTAAAACCTCTTTGTTCTGTTGAAAACTATGATGCTTCATTCCACAAATTAATAAATTAACAATCATTCCAAATTCTTTTTCTGCCTCTTCTGCACCTGCTACAACCGCATTAATTATCTCTGGAAGAGACAGCTCACCATGAAGATGTAATCTCGGTGCAAAGCGAATTTCCAAATATTTAACAGAATCCTCATGTGCTTGACGGGCGACATCATAAGTCGCTCGTTTCAGCGCTGACACTTCTTGTAGTAACGGTAAAATGATATCAAAACTTTTTAAATAGTCCGCTAGACTAATATCTGTCTTTATTACAGCTATCTCTTCCAACTTCAGGTCGGTTCTTTTTTGTTCTTGCGCCAATTTTTTCAATAATTCTAAACTGACCGAGCCATCCAAATGACAGTGAAGCTCTACTTTAGGTAATGATTGAACCCTTCTTTTTTCCAATCTCTTTCCTCCTAATATAATTTCATACTATTATACATGAAAAACAAAAAAAGAAAACGGTTTACTTAACAAAAAAGAACGATTATAATTCAAGCTCAAAGTCGAATAGTTCTAGTATCTAAAAGATATTTTTTAATTTCTATCTAACCAACTATCAACTATAAAGACAAAAATGAGGCTAACTTTTAAGATAGCCTCGTTTCTCTAAAATTTAATATTGTTCTAAGTACTGTTCTCTTTCCCATTCAGAAACTTGTTCTCTAAACGCTGCCCATTCCATCTGTTTAGCAGCCACAAAATTACTATAAAGATGTGTGCCCAATGCTTCTTTAACGACTTCATCTTTTCTCATTGCTTTAACTGCGTTGTGTAATGTAGAAGGTAAATCAGTAATCTGCGCCTCTTTGCGTTCTTCTTCAGTCATCACATAAATATTACGATTAACTTCAGCAGGTGGCGTTATTTGATTCTTAATTCCTGATAAACCTGATTTTAAAAGAGCTGCCATCGCTAAGTATGGATTTGCAGTCGGATCAACCGAACGTAATTCTAACCGGGTTGATAACCCTCTCGAACTAGGAACACGCACTAAAGGTGAACGGTTTTTTCCACTCCAAGCAACATATACGGGTGCCTCAAATCCAGGGACTAATCGTTTATATGAATTTACAATTGGGTTACAAATCGCCGTATAACCTCTGGCATGTTCCAATAAACCACCTAAAAAGTGATAAGCTGTTTGACTCAATTCATCTTTTCCATTTTTATCATAGAAAACATTACCCTCTTCATTAAATAAAGACATATTAATATGCATACCTGAACCTGCAATACCATGTAACGGTTTTGGCATAAAGGTCGCATGCAAACCATGTTTACGTGCAATTGTCCGAACGACTAACTCAAACGTTTGAATATTGTCACAAGCTTCAACAGCATCTGCATATTTAAAATCAATTTCATGTTGTCCAGGTGCACATTCATGATGAGAAGCTTCTACTTCAAAACCTAAACTTTCTAACTCTAAAACAATATCTCGACGACAATTTTCACCTAAATCGATAGGAGCGTAGTCAAAATATCCACCATTGTCATTTAATTGTTGGGTTGGACGACCATCTTCACCTAATTTGAATAAAAAGAATTCCGGCTCAGGTCCAATATTAAATTGAGTAAAGCCCATTTCATTCATCTCTTTTAAAATTCGTTTCAAATTACCACGAGGATCTCCTTCAAAAGGTTGACCATCCGGTTTATAAATATCACAAATCAAACGTGCTACTTTTCCTTTTTCACTTTCCCACGGGAAAATCATCCACGTTGATAAATCTGGATAGAGATACATGTCGCTTTCTTCGATGCGGACAAATCCTTCGATAGAAGAACCATCAAACATCATCTTATTATCTAATACTTTTTCCATTTGACTAATTGGAACTTCAACGTTCTTAATTCTTCCTAAAATATCAGTAAACATTAAACGTAAAAATCTAACATTTTCATTTTTAGCGACTTCAATCATTTGCTCTTTTTTTATATGTTTTTCCATTCCGTTGGTCCCAACCTTCATTATTTTTTTAATGCCGACGATGTAAACCACTTTCATGCATCAAATCTTGATACAAAGCAATTCTGATTTTTTCTTCTGAAACCGTTGCTTCATATGCTTGTTTCAATAACTGTACTTTGATTTCTTTAAGCGTATCTCCGGCATCTAACATGTCTTTAATATCTAGAAGCAAGTCAATATCATTCAAAGAAAATTGCCGTGTATTACTATCATTTCGAGCCGGACAAATGAGTTCCTGTTCTTCATAATATCGAATTTGACGAGCAGACAGCTCTGTTATTTTCATTACAGAACCGATAGGAAACACTGCCAAATTACGCTTTAATTCTCTTCTATTCAACTAGACCACTTCCTTCCATCAAAGGTTATAAAGAGGATACCAAGCGAGGATAAAAATGTCAACAAACCACGTCAGATAATCTAACATGGGTTGCTTTTTATTTTAATTTTCTTGAAACCATTTTGAATTTGGGCGTGCAAAACCCGTCAGTACATACACTTGATTAGCTTCATCAAACTCCCAGGTTTCCAAAAGTGTCGTTCGTTTTAACTCATCCAATAAATAGGCTTCATGAGCTTCTAATTTTATTTTATAACTATCAAATTGTTTTTTAATTTCTTTTGTTACTGCTGAAAATACTAATTCTTCACTATTTTTATTTTTAGCAGAAATTAGGCAATTAGGAAAGAGTGTCGGAATAAATTCTTCCGAACCTAATAAATCTGATTTATTATAAACCGTTAAAACAGGAATATCTGTCATTTCCATTTTTTTTAATAAAGCCAAAACCGTTTTCTCTTGCTGATGTCTATCCGGCGAACTTGCGTCAACTACATGAAGTAACAAATCCATATCTCGACTTTCCTCTAAAGTTGACTGAAAGGCTTCAATCAACTGTGTTGGTAAATCTTGAATAAAACCTACAGTATCTGTTAATGTCATTTGTAACCCCGTTGGTAATTGCCATTTTTTAGTTAAAGGATCAAGGGTAGCAAATAATTGATTCATCGTATAGGCTTCTGATTCTGTCAATTGGTTAAGCAAAGTTGATTTCCCAGCATTTGTATAACCTATCAACCCTACTTGATAGACATTCGCATTCTTCCTTTTTTGACGACTTCGTTTACGATGTTCTCCTGTTTCTCGCAATTCACGTTTAATATAAGTCATTTTATTTCTAATATGACGACGATCGGTCTCTAATTTCGTTTCACCAGGACCTCGGGTACCAATCCCTCCCCCTAAACGCGATAACGAGATCCCTTGTCCAGTTAATCGTGGTAACATATATTTTAATTGTGCTAGCTCTACCTGTAATTGTCCCTCTTTAGAGGTTGCTCGTAAAGCAAAAATATCTAAAATTAATTGAACACGATCAATCACCTTTACTTTAACAGCTTCTTCAATCACAGCTGTTTGTCGTGCGGTAAGTTCATGATTAAAGATAACTAACTCCGCGTCTCTTGACGCGACGAGTGCTTCTAACTCCACTAACTTTCCCTTACCAATAATCGTTCGTTTACTAATCGCTGGTCGTTTTTGTGTCAACTCGCCAACTACCTCACCATGTGCTGTATCTGTTAATCGTTCTAATTCAAGCATTGATTCATCAAATGTTAAATAATTATCTTGAGTTTCAACCCCTACTAATATTGCCTTTTCGATGATAAATCCCTCCTATTTATTGGTTCAACCATCCCGTAATTTCTTTTTCTATTTTCTCAATATCTCCTGGTTCAGTTATTAAATCCCACCAATTGATACTCATTCGATTTCTAAACCAAGTCATCTGACGCTTGGCATATTGTCGTGAATGTTGTTTTATTTTTTCAACTGACGTACTCCATTCCTCATTTCCTTCAAAAAAGGGAAACAATTCTTTATAACCAATTCCCTGGCTCGCTTGAACAGGTCCAAGTTCATACAAAAATTTAGCTTCTTCCAACAAACCTTGGCCTATCATTAAATCAACACGTTTATTGATGCGATCATATAGAATAGTTCGTTCAGTTGTCAAACCTAAAAGATACGCATCATATTGCATGTGATCGACCGCCTTCAAATCAATTTGTTGTTGATCTAAAATACTTTTACCGGTATTTTCAAAAACTTCAAGCGCACGAAGGACCCGTTTTACGTTATTTTGATGGATGACACGTGCAGCTTTTGGGTCTTGGTCTTGCAATAGTAACCACATCGCTTCCTTGCCTTCCTTCGCAGCTCTATCTTCCCAATACTTTCTTCTCATATTTTGATCTATCGTACTTTCTTTTTTCCCAAGTTGAAAATCAAAAAGTAAAGCTTGAATATATAAACCTGTCCCACCAACAATAATTGGAACATGTCCTCGAGCAATAATTTCTTGAATTTTTTGTTCGGCTTCACATTTAAAATCAAACGCAGTATAAGTTTCATCGGGTTCTCTTACATCTAATAAAAAATGAGAGATTCCCTCTTGTTCTTCTTTGGTTGCCTTAGCTGTTCCAATATCAAGTTTTCGATAAACTTGCAATGAGTCACCACTAATAATCTCACCATCAAAACGTTTCGCGAGTTCAATGCTTAAAAATGTTTTTCCAACAGCTGTTGGTCCAACGATAACAATGATCTTTTCCTTCATAACAATCCCCATTCGGTCATTTTTTTCTTCTTTACCTATTCTATCATGCTTCAATCAAATTCGCTTTGAAAATAAAAACTGCTTTTTTTGTCAAATCATTGGCTTTTTGTTCAAAAATACGGCATAATAAAGTTATGAAACAAGAGATAAGGATGTGTCGCATATGAAAAAATTTACATCAGGATTTATTACAGGAACAGCAATGACGCTTGCTGCTTTAGCAGGGGTAGCTGTTGGTTTCAAAAAAATTGTTATTGAACCCGTTGAAGAAAAAGAACAAATGGTGGAAGATAGCCGTCGGAAAGCGATGAGAAAAAGCCACTCTAGATCTTAATTTATAAAAAAAGCCAGTAACAGATTGTTACTGGCTTTTTTTGTCTAATCTTCCAAATACAGTGCGTTAAGTTTAGCTATTTTTTCATCATCCAGGCCCAAACATTCTTTAGCATAATTTTCAATGGTTTGATATTTTTGACGAATTAAAAGCATCGCGTGCTCCATATATGAACGATCAACGGATAAAACTCTCAAAATCGCTTCTTCTTTTTTAGGGTCTAAAGTATCTCCAAAATACGCATGAATCAAACGTTTGTTTTCAGCCGCTCTTTCACTGTTCGTTTTAAGATAATCTTTCAAAACCGCTTCATCAGATACTCCTAATAATTTCAAGAAAAGCATCGCTCCCATTCCGGTTCGATCTTTTCCCGCAAAACAATGAAAGATAAGAGAGCCTTCTTTTTGATTTAATAACTCTTCAAAAAAACCTTGATACCCTTTCTGGGCAGTTGGATCAAAAACAAGTTGTTCATAAGTTTCTTTCATTGTTTGATCTACTTTTTCAACAGTAACTACCTTGAGCATTTCTTTAAAATTTGTCGCGCTATTTTGCGTTCCCGCTAAAATATCAATGTGCAAATACTCAACCCCAGGAAGTTTATCATCCGGTGCTTCAGATATTTCTTGCTTCCCTCTAAAATCAATAATTTTTGTTAAATGATATATTTCTAAAAGAGCTTTTTTATCATTGTCAGATAAATTAACCAATTGAGCTGAACGTAAAACTTTTTTACTTTTCACTTTTTTTCCTGTTTCTGTTTCGATATTACCTAGATCTCTAAAGTTAGCTAAGACTTCCATCCAAATGACACTTCCTTTTCCTCAAGATGTTATTTACTTATTAGCTTTAGTTTAACAACAATTTTAAATAAGGTACAATAAAAACCATATTAAGCCCTAAAATAGGCTAAACATGGTTAAAATTTTATTTCTTTTTAATCTTTCCAGTCCAATCCATGTAGCCACCTTTAAGAATACGGATATCAGTGTAACCATTTTTCTTTAATAAAAGTGCCATGTTGATCGCTATGATTTTTTTATTATCGTAGAGATAAACTGGTTTATCTTTACGAATTGAATTCAAATACTCTTTTTGCGCTCTTGCCATTGTATAAGGTAAACTACGTGCTCCCATAATATGTCCATGATCATACTCACTCTTTTCACGAACATCAATGACTTGAGCAGTTCTCATGTTTTTTTGAAACTCTTCTGTTTCAATCCATTCCGCCGCTCGTTTTCTTTGAATGAAAAAATACAACTGATACAAAGCGTAACCAATCACAATACAAATTAAAACAATATTAAAAACTTTAAAAAAAGACATCAAAAAACCTCACTTCATTAAAATTATTTAAATTGTAACGCAAGTGACGCCGCACCAATTACCCCTGCTTCATTTCCTAACTGAGCTAATTTTATTTTTGTACTTTGATACACTTGCGGAAAAGCAAATTCCTTAAAGTGCTTTTGTACTTGTTCTAATAGGAAATCACCAGCAGCAGAAACGCCCCCACCGATTACAATATGGTTAGGATTTAAAATATTACCTAAATCACCACACGCATATCCTAAATAATAACATACTTTGTCAACAACTAAAAGAGCAAAAGAATCATTCCCCTTAGCTAAATCAAAGACATCTTTACTCGTCACCACTTGTCCATCATCAATCATTTCTTTTAAAGTAGATTCTCCTGAATACTCTTCAGACATCATTCGAGCTAATTTTACAACTCCTGTAGCACTTGCAACTGTTTCTAAACAGCCTTTTTTACCGCATGTGCATTCAAATCCTCCCGGTTCAATCGTCATATGACCAATTTCACCAGCCGCACCAGCCACGCCATGGACCAATTGTGAATTAGCAATAATTCCACCACCAACTCCAGTACCCAATGTCATAAAGATAACATCAGCAGCGTTCTCGCCAGCGCCTTTCCAACGTTCACCTAACGCCGCTACGTTCGCATCATTATCCAAAATAAAAGGAATATTCAATGCTTCTTCAATTGGTTTTTTTATTTCTTGGAGGGTTGACCAATTTAAATTATAGGCTCCTATTACTGTTCCCGCTTCTCGATCAACAGTTCCTGGTGTTCCCATTCCAATCCCAATAAATTCATCACTCGTCATTTCATATAAAGATAAACGATGTTTTATTGATTCAATAATATCAGGTACAATCTTTTTTCCATCATCATTAATATTCGTTTGAATACTCCATTTTTGTTGAATTTCACCATCTTCTGTTAAAATGGCAAATTTAGCTGTTGTTCCACCTAAGTCAATACCGATTAATTTTTTGTTCATGAATTTATTCCTCCCGATACTCTATTATTAATTAGCGTAGATACGCAAGAAACGAACGATCAGTATTTAATTATGCTACGACCATACTTTCTAAAATATTATATCGTTTCCATCCTTAAAAACATAGCGTTTTTACATATTTTGGTTACTCTGCTGAAAATTCTGTCCTTTTGTTAATTAAATCGAAAACCATAAATCAAACAAAAGACTAGCAGGAAGATTAATAAAACAAACGCTAAAATTCGGAAATGAGGATTTATTTTATTTTCCATTCCTCTTCTATTGTTAGGAACTCCTAAAATCAGCATCATTGCAATACCACCAATCACACCACCCAAATGTCCAAAAATATCAACATTTGAATCAAATAAATTTAAAACTAAGTTCATAATAATTAATAATTTCATATTTCGATACATACTACTTATCAGAAAATGACTAGGATACATTTGCCCTAGAATAATAAAGGCACCAAACATACCAAACAATGCTGTGCTCGCTCCTGCTGAAATGGAAAAAGGGTTAGAAAAAGCAAAACTAAGTAAATTTCCAGTAATCCCACTTATCATATAAAGTGCAAAGAAACGCCAATGTCCAATAATAGGTTCTAGAATCCGTCCTACAAAATAAAGGGTTAATGAGTTTATTCCGATATGAACAAAACCAATATGAACAAAAATCGGGGTAATAAATCGCCAATATTGATGGAACTCAGTGACTGCTTGTGAAGTCATTGCCCCAAATGTTAATAAAATACCACTATCTTGAGACCCGTTTAAACTACCCGTAAAAATCCCCATTAATTCCATTAATACAAAAACAATCACTTGAATTGCTAAAAACAAATAGGTTATATAGGGACCGTTTTTAATTTCGTTAAGCCAATTATTTTTTCGTTTTTGATACATTTAATTCCTCCTACTTGATACCATCTATTATTATATTTTTAACTGGTAAATCATAGTGAGATGGTGTCCAGTCATTGCACACCTGCTCTTGAAAAGCCAAACTACATGTCTCATTTTTAAAATCAGCTAAATATCGATCATAATACCCGCCACCAAAACCAACGCGATAACCATTCTCTGAAAAAGCCACCCCTGGAACAATCAATAAATCAATAGCATTCTTTTCAACTTCGCTATCATTTACAGGCTCTTTAACCCCAAAATTAGTCAAATATGTTTCTTCACCGGGGGCATAGTTAACAAAAATCATTTGACGTTCTGGCTTAGTTTTTGGCACCACAATTTTTTTGTTTTCTAACAAAGCCCGTTTTATTAGTTTTAATGTATCAAACTCTTTATCCATTGGTAGAATAGTCCCCACTGTTGTCGCTTGTTTCCAGGCAGAACTTTCACATAGTTGTTCAATAATATTCCACTCTTTTAGTTCTTTCCATTCTTTATTCTGACCCAGTTCTGATAATTTTTTTAATGTTTCTTTTCTAACTTGTTTTTTATCTCTCACGTTCCATCCCTCACTTATCTTTACTTTTAATTAATTAATTCATTATATCACGAATCTTTTTATTTTCTAACGTATATATATCAACCTTAAGTAGGATATAAAAATCAGTCTACTTCATCTTTATTATCAAATTTTTTTAATATATTATTAACAAACGAAAGGATGTCATTGAGATGAAAAAAATATTACTTGGCTTGTTGCTAGCTTTTATTTTTATTGGAGGGCCTAGTTATTGGTACTACATCAACTATTCCACAACCCCTTACTACACCAAAATAAACCAACCTGGAAAGCGCCATTATGACACTGTCGATGGAAATGAAAACAAAAAATTATATTCTTATGAATATCAACTCGATAGTTTTGACCATGAAGGAAACTTAAAAAAAGTCACTTTCAATTCTTTTGGTGATCGTGAATTAAGAAAAAATGCTTATTTAAAAATTAAGCTTAATTCCAAAAAAGGAGTCATGAGTTGGGAAGAAATACAAGAAAATGAATTACCACAAAAAGCCAGTGAACAACTGAAATAACGGAGTTCATACTTAAAATTGAGTTAAATTAATATCTATGTTATCCTTTTTATAAGCACTAAAAAAAGAACGTTTAAAAAAAGGAGAGCTCACTATGGAAAATGATAATCGACTGTTCCAACGTAACTCTGATGACTACTACCAATCAGTTAACACTAATCAAGCAGCAGAAATTTCAACTTTCATTAGTAACTTTAAAAACATTAAACCAAACATGCCTCTTTCTGATTTTTTATTTAATATTGTAACGATTGAACAACAAGATTTCTTTGAGACCTCTGTTTCCTTAGATGAATTTTGTAATTACCTTAATTTTATGGCACAAAAAAAGACTTTCAAGGATTTTGATACATTAGATGCTCAAGATGAAATCAACAAATTTTTAAATGGGACAAGTGAAATAATTGATGGTAATACGAATGATCGAATGATTTTACAAACTCGACTTTCTAGTATGCTTATCAATCAAGTCTTCTAAAAAAGTGGCTCAAGTTAGTAGTAACGTCTAACTTGAGCCACTTTTTATTTAATGTTTTTCAATCACTTCATTATTCCTTTTTAAATTGACGATAGCCACCTTTTTCAAGATGGCTATCTAATTAGTTCTATTTACATTTTAAAGTTGTTCCAATACTATTACTCAATTACAGATTATTTTTCATCTAAACAATGCAATCCCAACCTCTAAAGCATCTTATGTAGCTCTTTAACTACGCCTAAAACAGATTAAACTTCTTAAAAATAAACTCAATATTGCCTATAAATACACCTAATATACATTAATTATAGCACAATACGATAGAAAAAACAAATCAAAGCTATTTGATTAAAACAGACCTATTTGTTTTAATTTGACACTATTAATAACATAACGTTTATAGTAGTATAAAAGTATGTTATTTAAAATGATGAGGTGTTTATATGAGCTTTTTAAAAAAAATTAAAGAACTATCTCAACTAAGAAAAACAATCGAGCACGAAAAACTACAATATAGAAAGAAGAAACATCGGCAACAATCTCAATTAAAAAAAATAAATAATAAAATAAAAAAAGACAAAAATTATCTTGATAGTTTAGCACAACAACTTTCTAATAAAGAGGAAACTATCCAAGCAATGAGACAAGATGTCCAATTGGAAAATGAGCAAATACGTTTAGATATTATTTCAAAAGCTACGTTGAGAGCAGATACTTTAATTTCACAAACTGAAAGTGAAATTTCTCAAAAAAAAGAAACTGCTCAATTAAAAGCAACTCAAATCACTGACGACGCTAACTTAGAATTAGCTTCGCTTCTAGATGCAATCACAACTTCAGAAAAAAAAATAGAAGAACTAAGCAGTGAACAACAAAAACTGACAAAAGAAGTGACACGTTATCAAAATCAAGCTAGAAAATTTAAAGCTGAAATTACCGGCCTAAAAAATTATGAAAAAACTTTTTTAAATTCGACTAACTACTCTATCCAAGAACAAATTCAAGAAGCTGGATCTTTTTTAAAAAAAGACGGTTTACTCGATTCTTTAGTTCAGCTACCACTACATTCCGATCAATCTAAAGAGCTAAAAAAATTAGCAACACAAACACGAAAAGAAATTGATGCTAGCCTAGAAAGATATCGCGAGAGATACCAAACTAAAAGTAATCAAGCAATCTATAATCTCATGATTATTGGCCTACAAGCCTAAATCCAACTATTATTATATCAATTAAATTATCAAAAATTAGAAGAAACAAAATTAAAATTACACGAGATCATTCAAAAATTCCAATTTATTGTCGCTGATGGTAACCAATCAATTTTGCCTACTGTCACTCGCTTTATATCAGAAATTGAACCCCTTTATTTAGAACTCATTCAAATTGAATATCGTTATTACCTAAAACGTCAACAGGAAAAAGAAGAACAACAAGCAATCAGAGAACAAATGAAACAAGAAAAAGAAGAAAAAAAAGCTTTAGAAATTGAACGAAGAAAATTAGATTTAGAGGAAAGTAAATATCAGACTGAGATGAATCGAAATAAAGAACTCCTTGCACAAGAAACAGATAACACTAAAATACTACAACTCCAATCACGGTTAAATGAACTACAACTTCAGCTCAATAATGTAGAAACAAAAAAAGAAGAAGTCACGAACCTAACCTTAGGTAAAGCCGGTTACGTCTATGTCATCTCTAATCTAGGCTCATTTGGTGAAAACATTTTTAAAATTGGGATGACACGACGATTAGAACCTCAACAACGAGTTGATGAACTCGGAAGTGCTTCTGTTCCCTTCAGGTTTGATGTTCATGCGATGATTTTTAGTCATGATGCGGTGCAACTTGAAAACACATTACATAAAAAACTTTCCACCTATCGAGTGAATAAAGTTAATTTTAGAAAAGAGTTTTTCAGGTATGATGTCCTTTCATTAGAAAAATTAGTTGAAGAAACTGACCCTACTGCTGAATTTACGCGAACAATGTTAGCTGAAGAATATCTTCAAACCTTAGCTATCGAAAAAGTTAATTAAAGAATATAAGTATGTGACTACTAACTACAAATAGTTAAGTAAATTGATTATTAAATGTGGAGTAAAAATAGATAAAATAATATTAATGAAGCATATCATCTTTTCAATTGTACAATAAATCGCATCAGTAGATAATATCTATTCCTGCGATTTATTTTTGATAACTAAAAATAAAATCATAAAAAAAACAATTCTATTGCAAAGGTGAGAATGAAAGAGCCTTTGCAATAAAATTGTTTAAACACTATGCTGGAATCATTAATTGATTTCATAAATCACTAAAAAACCAAAAAGATTTCTGTCTCTTCGGCTATTTTTGTATAGAGAATGGATCAATCCTATTCCTTTAATCGTAGTTGAAGCCATCTTTATGGATTAATATAGCTTATGTCGGTTCCACAATCATTCATAATTTCAGAAACTTTCCGATAACTTAAGTTATCTCTTAACACTAACCAACGACTTCTGTAATAATATTTTATAAAAATTTAAGACTCTACTAAATCCACAAACAAACTAATATCTTTAGAATAGACATATTTACTAAATTGTTGACTGATAAGTTCACTGACATTTCGATAGACTAGCGTTGGCGTATTGGGAACCGCATAAAAGTAATGTTTTGTCTCAGCTTCATAACGTATCGGTTGTTCTATACTGGTAAAAACTGTATCCTCAATAGTGTTACCTACATCTGCTGCTACATCAATAATCAAGCAGTTTTCTTTAATCCTTTTCTGATCGTTTTTAGAGAGAATTGCTTCCCCCTCATTCCCTACATCTATGCCATTAATTATAATATCAAATTCAGACAATTCCTTTTTAAACTCAGGCATTGTTTTTCTATAAAACATTCTTACATTATCAGAAAATTTAGATATTGCATGAAGTGAACCTTGAGATACGTTCCCTGATCCTAAAACAGCCACTTTAACGTCATTTGTCGGTAGCAGTCCATAACTTATTAACGCGTGGATTGTTCCAGCATATCCTGCATAAAAACTGTTTTGATAAATAAAATCTTGAGGAATCGACTCCAAATGAAATTCTTCATTCTTGTAAAAAATGGTTGGGTCCTTATTATCTAAATCGATTACCATTAAATTTTTAGGTATCGCTTGTTCTAGCATAAATGATTTTCCAGAACCTTTAGGATGCGTCCAACCAATAATAATTTGATCATTCTGAATATATTTATAGTCGCTAAGTTGTATCAACTTCAAAGAAAAAATACCTCTACATGTTGCAAATATCTCATTACGTTCCAAAATAACTGCACCTTTTTTTTCATAATCTTGATCGGTAATATTCAAACTCTTACCAAAACCAGTTTCAATAAATATCTCATTCTTAAAATTTTTAATATGCTTTGGAAGTAATGGTACTCTCTGCTCATTTGGAAAATTTGATTTAATAAATCCTAATTTGATAATATTTTCCTCCTTATTTACAACAAATCTTACAGTATGCGACATAAGTATACGCCTTATTTCAGCTAATGTCTTTGATACTCCAATTTACTTTACTTAGCTATTTTTCTTTAGACTTCATAAACTCACTCAAATTAAATTTTTCATCCCCAGTTAAAACAAACCCTTCACTCTAATGAAAAAAATCTAAATATAAAAAACGCCTCATTTCGAGACGTTAATCGTTACTTAAATCAATTAATATTCCGATTGGTTCGCTGACCACCTTGTTTCTGTTTTACTTGGTAATATTAGAGTGACGAATATAACAATCTGACCAATTAATGGTATGAGATAGAATAATATCCACCAGTTGCTATGATCTCGATCATGCAATCTTCTAGCACGAACGGTAAAGTTAGCCAACCATATAAGTAAACTTAAAATCATGAAGACTATTGTTATGATATTCCATTCTTTAATAATATTCGTTCCGTCTGACATAAAATCAATGTATCTATATGCTTTAGTGAGAACAGAATACAAAACTAATACAAAATAATTAAGGACTTGTGGCCACCAATATTGAGAACGAGTAGCTGTTGCATTCATCAAGGACATATTATTCCAATATTCTTTATAAGCATTTATCATGAGATCACCTCCTTACTTCAAGTTTAAAACAAATCCGTTCATTGTCAAGAATCTTGACTCTCTAAGGCTAAGGAATCATTATGGTAAAAAAAATTCAAAAAAGACATTTGATTAACAAATATCATACTATTCTTATGACTTATATTTTCAGTGTTGATAATTAATACAACTTATTTTTGATCAGATATCCTTTTTAGTCAAAAAATAATGATATTGGCACCAAAGAAGTTCAACACAGAATTTGGCAATCCAGATATTTCTATGACGTTAGATAGATACACCCATATAATATGAATAAACTGAAAAGCAAGCGATAAATATGCTAATTTCACATATAGGCTTTTAAGTATTTGGTATTCAATTCTAAAAACAACCAAATAAAAAAGGCTCTAATCCCCGTCTGAAAGGGATTAGAGCACTTAATATAAAAGCTTATTTTGTTTCACGGTGTATCGAGCTCTTAAAATCATTAATCACTATAAGCCACTTCTTCTTATTATATAATCATAATTAAATTAGGTTTAAATCATGAGTAATCACAATTGAAAATTTAACCGTATTCAATTGCGTATTCAAAAACTATTATTACGGGCGAGTATATTTATATAGATTAAGAGATGAAAAATCATCTCTTTTTTAGTTATTTATGAAGCATTGCTAAATTTTTTCAATTCTTTTTTTGTATAAATTAATTCTCTTTTATATTCTTTTCCTAAAATATCGGTAAAAGTTATCCAAAGAACAACTTTTTTACCAGTCTTTTCAAATCTTTCCAAGGCAAAATCATTAATACTCTGTGACCTTACTTCATACCCTGTAGTCTTCTCCCTTTCACCTAAAGTTTCAAATTTTGTTGGTTCACCAATCTTTATGAATTCTTCGAGCGGTTGCGGTATGTAGCCACTCTTTTGTGTTGAAAAAAGGCTCTCTTTTAATCTCTTATAAAATGAGGGCTTATAACGAATACTAGAATATATAACGCTATCAGTTACCTTTGATACATTTACAGCCCAAATTATATATTTTGTGTCAGACCTTACACCTATTATTCCTTTATCTTTTTTGTACGTTATTGGTACAATATCAAAGCCTATCAATAATCTTCTTCTATTGTCCTTGCCATAGTATCTAACAGTTAATACTATAGTAATGATAGTTACCACTATTCCTATCCAATCCGCCCAGCTTCCAATTTCTAAACCCATAAATATTGTGTTTTCATTCAAAATATTCACCCCTCATCATTATGATACCTTGTAAACGCAAAAAAATACACCCAAGAAATCGGATGTATTCAGTCACGTATTCAAAAATCTCATTACCACGGGCGAGTTAAAAAAAACTACCTCAAAATAATTTTGAAGGTAGTTTAATAATAAGTTAGATATCCTCAAGATATTTTTGAGCCTTATTCACTATTTCAGAATATTTTTCAGGATATAAACTTTTAAAATCGCATAAATAATTAGCTTTATCAACTTCTCTACTACTGACAGTGCTAATTTTATGACATCTAATATAGCTTGGATCATCATTTAAATTAGTGTCAGGAAAACTTTCTTTAGTTATCTTCTCATCATAATAAGCATCTCTATATCTCGAACACGAAACTTTAGAAACAGGTAAAGTTGTATAGTCAGAATACATGGTATCATTTTCAGATTTGATAAAAAGCATAGGTCTAGCTTTGGTTTTCATTTTTCTTTCTCGGGAATCATAATATCTCATAAAAGTATTTCTTATTTGTCCACAAAACTCCTGCATGACTTAATATACCTCACTCAACACATCTTCAAATTCATCTAAATACATATCATAAACAGGATCATAGATTCTCACTTTTTCTGCGTCCTTTTCAATATCTGAATCTTTTAACTCTACATATCCGTTTTCAGTTTCATTTAAACCACGTCTGCTTTTCAGCCATGATATTTCTTCGTGAGTTTTTTCTCTAAGTTCCCAAGCACTAAACTTACCATAGTCAGCTATCACGCTATCAATTAAATACATTTCCGTATCTGTTAAGTCTTTTACTTTTTGATTGGAAGGTTCTTCAAGAAAATATCTTAAATCTTCCAAGACGGGGCCATGCACCCATCCGATAAAACTTTCATTAAATAATTTTTCGCCAGTTAAAGCAATTGCTTGTCTTTGTAAAAAATACATAAGTTTTTGAAGTTTTAGTTCACTACTTCCGAAATTAGAGCAAGTAATTTCCTCATATCTTTGAACTAAAGCGGTCGCCAATTCTCTTACATTATGCATATATATTCCTCCTTCTATATATACTATGTCTAGATACACCTTAAGTATATACATCAATCTCTGCCAAGTAAAGTTATTTGACAAATCTTAATAATTTTCATCCAGCACAATCTCTAATAGCTCACTAGATACATCACCCTGTAACACACTAATACGTTCCGTACTAGCCAAACTAGATAAGAACTATTTAAAGTATCGCAACCTTATAGAGTGTCGCTCAATACGATTATTAAGCACGTTTAAAGCCATGTCACGCTCTATGACCTTCTTTTCTATGGAAAAAGCCCTAGCCACAATACCTAACTGTGTGTATTCGGTACGAGTTGCCATATTTTGAGAATAGAACTCAACATCTAATAGCTCCTTTTGGTTGTGTAGCATCATAATAGTCTGTGGTAACTTTATATACTTTTCAATCATTGAGTTATCAAACATTGAGTTTTCTCTCCTTTATTTAATTATCTGAAAATGTTAAGTTTTGTGAGGTTCTACTTTCCATCATGTATAATCAAAAAGACGCTATCATTTGTCATTATCAAACTATGAAAAAGGTTAACAATTGTTAACACCATCATCTATAAAAATGTTAGCATCAATACCAATAATAAAACTAAGCAATTACTAGCATTAATACTAGGATTTACTAGTGTTAAACTCAGCCTTAAATAGCTTTGCAACTTTACAACACAACATGAAGCGCAACGCTTTGTTTTTATGTGTATCACATTATCTCAACCTAGCCAAAAACTCATCAGTTTTTCATTTTAAGTCATCCGATTTGTCTTACTATAATTGGGATATTCTTTTTTAACCGACTGTATAAATGCTCTTGCTGGTGCCATGAGGTTGTATAACTCCTCACCTGCTCTAAACATATATATGCCATACCAAAAACGAATATTGTCATATTTACGTTGTTGCATATACTTGGCTTTATAAGGAAATAACCACCTGTGATTCATAAAATCATTAAAGCCTTTTATCCTAAAGTCAAGATCAATCTTTCTGGCTTCTTTTTCAGCACGTCTTACCCAGTACCAATAACTGTTCCTAGTCCTTTGTTGACTGTGATAGGTGAAGTCGTGACACTTATAACACAACCACTCACAACTTTTCAGGTACATTTCACGTCTTGGTTTATCACATACAGGGCAGATAAAAAAAGGTACTTCCCCTTGTCCTAAGTTGCTAGGCTGGTATGTTATATCAATCCTTTGACCTGTTAGAGTAATAGTCTTCCGTTTACCACCAATAGCATCTAACACTCGCTTAGCACTCACTTTAGGGTACAAATCAATTAACCTATCATTACTCATTGTTGTCACCTCTGAAAAATGCCTAAATCCCTAGAGAACTTTAGCATTATGTTGCATACAATCAAAAACAAAAAGGCACAAATAACCAAACCGATATAATCGGAATAATTACTTGTGCCTTCGAGTACTTCGACCAGCTTATTAAGTTACTACTATTATAACATAGAAACGCTTGTAAATGCTTATATAACAGTATTTTCTTCCATTCTTTTATTAATTATTTCCTTGCAATTTACCACTTTCCCATTCTGTACTGTCAGCTCTAACGTACAAAAATCTGATGCTTTAGTTTTCTGTTGAATACCCTTCTCATTAGTGTAAACTACCTCATTAACAAATATTTCATTTTCCATATATTACTTTCCTTTCTCTAATTGTGGGTATGAACCCTCACTCAAACTATTCACACTTGAAAATAGCTTGTCTCTTTCGGTTTCTTCCATAATGTAATACCCTGTTTTCATAAATGGTGAACCTTTACGGATACAATGGGCTTGTCTATGACCGTCTATTTCACCATGGTAATGATCCATATAACAGTACGGACACCAGCACGCCCACATGGTTCTATTCGGTACTTTACGACCTTTTAAAATTGGATACTTCATATTTTCTTTATTTAATCTCATCATTATCCCCTCAATGCACTTTCTACTGTTTTTTCAAACTCTGTTTCAGTAAACCTATCGTTACCCTTCACGTCATTAATAAGCCCCCTCAATGGTTCTATATCAATGTTACACGCTTTGGCATAGCTAACGGCTTTGTATAGGTCATCATTACGTTCATTACTCGTACCGTCTATTATCCGCTGATATGCTTGTTTTCCTAGTCCGCCTTTTCCAGTTGATTCTAGGTGTGAAAAATCATAGTTAGGTAAAATATTCTTAACACTATACTTTTCCATTATTTGATCTCTAAATGTTCCACGACTGCCAAATATTCGCTTTTCAAAGTCTCCGCTATAATGTATTGGTTGTTGACCGTTGCTCTGGTAAACACCTGCTTGCGTCACACTTCCCCCATAGACAAAATAATTGTTTTCATTTGCCTTAATGTCTACGCCTTCCAAATATCCTATTTTCTGTGAGTAATCAATTCCTGTATTTTTCTTAAAAATGACGTGCATACCTCCAGTAGGCGTTGCTTGGATTAAACTATCCATGGCATTTTTATCTAATTCATCATAATACGGTATCGTGGCAAGTGATTTAAAGCCGTTCTCATGTTCTGTATGGTTACAATCTATATCTATACACCAGATGTTACGTGTTAAAGCACCGAGACACTGGCTATACTCATAAGCTTGTCTATTATCATCAATAAATTGTTTATCTATCGTGACATCTTTAAAAGCTAATTTAGGTGTTTTAAATTCATTCAGTGGAATACATTGTATTGAATGTTGCAATAATAAAATTGCCTTATTATACCCATTCATGTTAGTACCTCCTCGTTATTTAATTAGCACATAACCTTCCTAACCCTTATTTCCATATATATATAAAACATAAAAATATGCTATTTCTACCAACATCCTACAAACCATTGGTACAACAACGTTCTTACTTTAATACCTAATTAATAATAAAAAATATTTTAAAATAAGGGTTATAAGAGTTAGGTGTTGTTATATCAACGTTTATAAGAGTTAGGTAAGGGTTATGTGACGGTTAGGTTTTTTTATAAGAGTTAGGTTTTTATTTGCTAAGGGTTAGGCTAACCCTTCCTAACCTATATTTTTTATTCATAACTCTTATTGACTTCGTTATTTATTAATGTACTTACTTGTTCAACTAAATTTTTATCACCAACAGTATGAACCTTAAATACTTGTCCATCTAGCCACTTAGGTTTATTTAATAATACACCTATTTTTTTTACATCTTGTTTGGCTTTATTTTTTCTAAAACTTCCATAGTCCTCTTGTACTGCCTTCTTTAATTCCTCATCAGACGCTAATATAAAACCTTCTTCATGTATTGTTAAAGCCAATATACGTTGTGTTTCAGTTAGATCATCAGCCGTATAATAATTCTTTAGTGTGACATCATCAAATAAAAACTTACCGCCTTTTGATTTTAGATAGTTTAAGCTATGTATTAAAAAAGATATGCTGGCACTCAATGAAGGTTGCCCATTAGGTTGGATAAACTCCCAATATGACTGGAAGAACGCATGGCGTTGTGTTTCCGTCTCATCTTTTGGTCTGTCTTTAAACGCTGATTTAATCGTACGTGACGTATTAGCCTTCATAAAACCAACGTCTACTGTCTCATTTGTATCCAATATGAGTACCGACTCAATAGTAAACTTAATAGAATTGTTTCCAATCGTTCTACCTGATACAGTTTCACACGTTGCTATTTTTCTTAATATTCTCATGTCCTTCTTGTCAATCTCACCAGTTTCATTAGCATAGGCTACATCACAACCATATAGATTAAACCACTCGTTACTGGCTTCTATTCCAGATGATTTTAAGTTGTCAAAATTAACTTTATTGACTTGAAAAATAGTATCGAACGTTTTCATAAACAAACCTTTACCAGTTCTACCAAAATCCTTTAATATAAAGTAATACTCAGGATGAATGAGTTGCATTTTACGATACATGACATAAGCATGAATTAAACTTAGGTTATTAAAACTGTTCTGTTGGTCTGCTACCGTCTTTAGGAAGGTTGCAGCTTGTCTAACACTTAACTCTTGCTTATCAATATCAAAGTAACCAGCGTATAACTCTAATGGCTTAGGTATCCCTTCCATGTATTCTAATGACTGACAATCATA
>NZ_JBQEIL010000012.1:0-63566 GCF_052102835.1 Vagococcus sp. | reverse complement strand
TTTTTCCGACAATTTCAAACCGCCATAAACCTACATTTTTAAACCGCTATTGACACTTGCCATCTAATGAGGAAATATTCACACTAAAAGTATAAAACAAGCGATCGAAACTACGAACACGATCATTTTGATCATCAGTATCAAAACCTTGGTCATTCGTCTCATCAAATCCTAATTCATAATCACCAGTTAAAATTTCTGCTGTTGGCTCTTCATTAAATGTAATGACCTGACTTTTTGAAGAAGACACTCTTGCTTTATGAGCTTTTATTCTAGGCTTACTACTTCTACTTTGAAGACGTTCTAACGTTCTTTGTTGGGCTGCCTCAATTGTGTTTTCCCACTGTTTTTCTGTTTTTCCTGCATCTAATGTTTCTTCAGCATTAACTTGCATTCCAAACGCTATGCTCAGACTCACAAATAAACAGAGTAACATCCTTTTTTTAATATTTTTTTTCTTCATGTTTTAGCTACCTCCAAAATATAAACTATTTAATAAAAACAAATTATTCTTTACACTTTTTAATTAAAGTTCAAAATACCCTAATTATATATTTTATTATATCATTAAAGCATCTTTATTTACATATTAATAAAAAACGTTCTTTTAGAGGTTGTATATTCTACTTTAGAATTCATTTCATGCAATTTAAAAGCTCCGTTATACGACGTTAAAATAACTTAAGTTTTTAAAAAAGCACTAAATAACCCCTTAAAATGATTTTACTCACTTTAAGAGGTTAGATTATATCGAATTTTTAAATAAAATTATTCATTTACTAATGGTTTCCACCATTGTTCATTACTACTGTACCATTCAATCGTTTCTTTCAAACTTTGCTCAAAGTCAACATTTGATTTCCAACCTAATTCCGTTTCTATTTTAGTAGCATCAATCGCATAACGACGATCATGGCCTAATCGATCAGCAACAAAGTTTTTTAAATCTTTTGATACTTTTAATTCAGAAATAATCAGATCAACAATTTTATTATTTGTTCTTTCATTATTTCCGCCAATATTATAAACTGCTCCTTTAATTCCTTTATGCAATACTAAATCAATTGCCCGACAATGATCAGTGACATGGAGCCAATCACGAATATTCTCACCATCTCCATAAACAGGTAATATTTTATTCTGCATTGCATTAGTAATCATCAAAGGTATTAATTTTTCGGGATGTTGGTGAGGTCCATAATTATTAGAACTTCTCGTAATATTTATATCCAATCCATAGGTTTGATAGTAAGATAGCGTCAGTAAATCAGCACTCGCTTTACTTGCTGCGTAAGGATTATTAGGTTTTAGTGGGCTTTCTTCTGAAAATAAACCCTTTATTCCTAAACTGCCATAAACTTCATCTGTTGAAATTTGAATGTATTTTTTTACTTTAAATGTTTTCGCCATCTCTAATAACGAAACGGTACCTAAGACATTAGTTTCAATAAAAACTGATGAATCTAAAATACTACGGTCAACATGAGACTCTGCTGCAAAATTAATTATGATATCAATTGAGTTTTCTTTCATCACTCTTTTTAGTAAATCCTTATCATTAATATCTCCTTGAATAAATAAATGTTTTGGATTAGACATCAAATCTATAATATTTTCAATATTGCCCGCATATGTTAATAAATCATAATTAATTATTATATATTCTGGATATTTTTTTAACATATATCTCACAAAATTACTACCAATAAAACCAGCACCGCCTGAGATGAATAAAGTATTCATGAAAAGTTACCACTTCCTTAATTACTATAATAAAATAAGTAGCCTATTCAACTAAATTAGCAGCAACAAATTTACGTTTTATTTTATTTTTCAACCATATAATTTTATATATAAACCTATACTCTAAATCTATAATATATAGTCTTTTGAGAAATATTTTATAATTATTTTTATTAACAGCTTCGATAAATGATTTTCTCGTTTTAAAGCAGTATTTTTCTCTGACATCTTGTATTTTTCTTCTCGTATACGATATTTTATTTGATGGACTGATTCTCTTTTTGGGAAACCATTGTTCTTTTTTCTTCTTTTTATATAAACGATAGGCTAATTCATCTTGACTATGTTGATAATGTGAAGATTGAGATTGAGCTATTGTATCAACACTTACTTCATCTAATTTCAAACGTCCTTCAGATATAGCTATTTTTATTATTTTATATAAAACTTCATTTCTAACTATAACAATATTATTTCCTTCACTATCCAAAGTATATTTAGGTAACCAAGCATCTCCCAGCGTAATATCAGCAGTTTCATTCATAACATCATCAGAAAAATCTGAAGCTCTTACTTTAAAAAATCCCTTTCCCCAATCGCCTCCATATAATTCACTCATTTTTTTTACTATTTTCTTACTTTCTCCATTTACTTTTCCTGAAACTTCAATTGAATAAGAATTAGCAGGATCATTTTCATTTTTTTTCCTATAATCAATATTGGACAGTTCACCCGGTTTTATTCCACATTGCCATGCTAAAAAATCAGAATATTTTGAAGATTTTTGATGCCCACATATTAATCCGATCATATATTTTATTCTTTCATTAATGACTACATCAACTTTTGATAATAGTCGTAACTCCATTATAAAGCTAGGCACACCAATTACTGCGTATTTTCCAGGAACTTCTTTAACTAATTTTAATACTTCTGATAACTCGACTGGATAATATTTTGTTTTAGCTCCATTAATTATATCTTTTTTATTTTTAGATATAGTATATTCAAATAATATATTTGAATTATTTGATTGTTTAACATGTATAATACTGTCTATATATCCTAATCTCAATAACTCAGTAAAAATCCAAGTCCCTAATCCTCCTGAACTTCCATTTTCTCTAAAATTACCTTCTGATACATAGCCTGCATAGAGTCCTTTATAATATCCTATACGAGTATCAAATTTAATTCCTTCTATTTCTTTAAATAAATTATCTGAAACTTCATTTTCATTCATATCAGAAATCAAACAGTTTGTTTTCTTCAATAAAGTCAGCTCATCTTCAGAAAAATATTCTTTATCTTTTAAAAAACACGTTTTATATTCCCCATATCTATTTAAATTCATATACAATTTTTCATTTAAAAAAGGAGCTACTCCTGTACCAAAATCATAATCACTAGAAAACACTTTATTTATTTCAAACTCTTTCATATTAACTCCTTCTCAAATAAATAACAGATTTTAATTGTTTTTTTTCAAATTCATTAGCTGTAAAAAAATAAAATATAAAACTATAGATAGCAATATAAAGAAAACCAAAGCACAAAAACAAATATATAGAATCTATTTTCTTAAAAAAGACTATTATTCCCATAAAAACGCAAGAGACTATAAATGGAATAACCACTTTTATCGTTTCCATCCAATATTTAATCATATTTACCTTTATTTTAAAATGATAATACCAGTTCATTAATATTCCATTAGCTACAGTAATACTTAATATATATCCTAAAGTTGCACCTTTAATACCCCATAAATTTGTACCTATTATTGTTACTATTATATTTAAAATCGCAAAAACACTATAAGATATTGAACGAAAAATATGCTTATTCATTGCTCTCTGTATTTCTATACCAATATTTTGAGAAAGTGGAATAATTGAAGGTAAAACCATTAATATAATCAAAATATAAGCTTCTTTATTTTCAGTTCCAGCCCATTTTTCTATAAAAAATGGACCAACAATTATAAATCCACCCAAAATAAAAAAGAGTAATGACATTTGTAATCTACCAACTTTAATCATTAAATCTGTTAGTTTTTCTTTACTTGTTTCAAGATTAACTAACTTATTTACTCTTGGAACAAATAAAGATGAAAGTGCTGTTGATAGCATAAAAAACATATTTTTAATTTGAATTGCAATAGAAAAAGTTGCAACACTTTTTGCTCCCATGATCATCCCTATAATGAAACTCGGTGCATTGTTATTTATCATATCTACAATTTGATTCAATAAAATATAGAATGAAAATATAAATAGTGGTTTTAATAAAGCAAATGTAAGATTTTTAAATTCAAATTTCATAAATAAATGTTTTCGACAATACTCTATATTCATTATAAGAAAAATAATAGTCACTATCGTTTGAGAAACCCCAATGACTAATATATTCCCTCCTAATAATATTAATGGAACCGAAATAATTGGAACTAATACACTTTGAATTAATTGTCTTATTTGTTGAAATCTGAATTTTTCATTAACAATGATATTAGAATCAAAAACTGATGATATAAAAGCTATCGATAAATTAATCGTAAGAATAAACATTAATATTTTTGTTAATTCAAGTTCATCTAGAGTAAAAGACTTATTAAATATCTTATTTACATTAAAGGATAATATTATTCCAATTATCAATGCCAAAATTGAAATAATAGTAAACATTATCAGATATAGAGCATTCAACTTGTTTATATTTTCTTCATCTTCTTTTACTTTAAATGATATATAGAACTTTACATATGCGCTAGATAACCCCATTGATAAGATTCCTAAACTTAAAATAACAGAATTTGTCATTTGGAATAAGCCATATTGATCTTGACCAACAAATTTCAATAAAAATGGGGTGTACATAAACGATATAATATTTTTAATAAAAATATTAAGATATGATAATACTGCTCCACTTTTTATTTGAGAATTCATTTAAAAACATCTTTCTTATATAACTTTAGCGATTCTTCTAAAAATAAGAGGGAATCTTTCTTTTTCATCTCCAATATTTTATTAACTTTTACATAATCTATAGTAATTGTCTTTCCATTAGAACCATGCCAACAATTGAATAGACTTAATTCTTCAAATAAGGTTACCATTCTAGAATTCATTGACGTGTAATTTGAATTTCTTTCAAATACTTCAAATTGTTTTTCAAAAATAATTGAAAAGATACATGCATGGTAAGAATCTGTCAAAACAATAGAAGCATTTTTAAACAAACTAACAAACTCTAACGGTCCGGCAGTCCATAATAAGTCATTGTTATTATCATTTAAGTTTAATATTTTCAACTTCTTTTCATCCGAAAGTTTATGTATATAATCAATATCTTTCTCACTTAATTCACCTAAAAAATAAGTCAATATATAATCATCAAAAATATTAAGCTCACTATCTTTTGAAAACTCTTCCCATTTTTCTTTTTCTAATAAAAGTGTTGGATCTAACACTACCTTTGTTGTATTGTTTTCCAATAGAGTATCTACAATTTTTTTTCCTTCAAGTTCTCTAACACTTATTGAATCGAACCTTTTTAAATTTTCTTTATACATTCTCTTAAGTCCATTTGGCACAAATGAAACACCAAAGCTAGCTGCATAACTTATTAAATTCTGGCTTTCATTTTTATATGGAACAAAATTCAATTCCGAAAATCTTGAAAATTCATAATTCCATACCTGGTCACTCCCTACAACAAATGTATTAACTTCATTATATGCAGATTCTATATTCTTTTTTTCAATAGATTTTTCATATTCTAATATATAATTTTTCGTAAAACTATCAAATTTTTCTTTCCTAAGTTTATTGTTTTTTTTTAGTTCCACATTTTCTTCATTATCTTTTTTCACCATTTTTTTTATTTTTCTTTTTAATTTAAATAAAATATCTCTACTTATTATTTTTTCTATTACTTTTTCCTGTTTAGTATAATTATTTTTTATAGTTTTTACTTCATATCCTAAGCTTTTTATTACCTCTTGTAATGCATAATTTTGTAACCTATTTCCGTAATTATTATTATCATTTATTGTACAAATCGCTACTTTCTCTTTCATTAGCACCTCACCCAACTTTATTAAATAGATTTTTTAAATTTATAATAACTAAAAGCGATAAAACTAGGAAGTAATAAAAAATACTCAACAAAATTTAATTTTATATCCTTACTATAATATTTCATTACTATTTCTCTAATCCATAACTTAGTTAAACTCTTAATTCTTTTTATTCCTGTAAGATGCTCTTTTACATATTTTTTACCATAGAAGATAGAAAAAAGTGAACCCTTTGGGTTTTCTATCCAAATTTGAGTTATATTATTAGTCCAACCATTCTCTAAATATTCAAATTCATAAATAGGTTGGTGCGATACTAAAAAACAACCTACTTCTGACAACCTATAATAAAAATACGTTTCATCTAAAAATTTTTCACCTTTAAAAACAGGAGTATTATTTTTCTTCAATAATTCAGTTTTTATAACTGAAATTGTCTCAATATTTCTATTAAAAATATATTTTAAATCTAAAATATCGGAGCAACTAAACTCCGCTTTTATTTTTTTAAAATCAATAACATTATTAGAGTTTTTTAAATTCCTTTTTGGAAATACTACCCCATTATGCTCAATAGAGATTTTATTTAAATGGTCATATATAATTTCCACTGCATTTTTTATTAACCAATCATCACTATCTAAAATTAATAACCATTTTGTTTTTACAAGGTTCACAGCTAAATTAATCGCACTCTGCTTTCCCATATTATCTTGATAAATATAATCTATTTTTATCAAATCCTCTGATTTGAAAGACAATATCAATTTTTTAGTATTATCTTTCGAACCATCATCTATAACCAACCATATAAAATCTTTATTAGTTTGCTTCAATAGAGATTTATATAGTTTATTCAATTCATTTTCTCTATTAAAAGTTGGTGTCACTACAGTTAATATTTCTCTCACCTCTAAATTATACATACAGTATGATTTTAACTATTTAGTAAATTTTAAAACAAAACAAACAATGTTTGGTAAAAAAAAATTTAAAAAAATCTTTGTATTTTCTTTAAATGAATAATCTTTAAATTCATAAAATTTTTTACTATATTTTTTCAATGACCTTTTATATCCTAATTTTCTATTAACGGATAATCTATAATAGTAGGAGGTATCTTTTACTATCCTTCTTTTTAAATATACTCTATTTGGGTATCCAATATTTTCCAAAATATTTAATATATCAATCCAAGCTTCTATCATACTTAATCTTTTTTTTAATGTGGTTTTATCAATTTCTTTTCTCATTGCACTTGATTCATTATAGAAATAAATATATTCAGAAAAAAGACCAATTTTTCCGGATTTAATATTGCTTATATAATTAATATTAAATAGTAAATCTTCAGCAAAATGAATATCTTCATTAAAAGATATCTTGTTATGTATTATAACATCCTTTTTATACATTTTATTCCAGCAAAACCCATATATATTTATATCTTCTATACACAATTGTAATAGCTTATTTCTACTATATACTTCATTATATCCATTCATAAGTCTTACTTTTTCAATATTATTACCTATATTCTCTATGTATCCGGATGATACAAACTCAATTTCACCTTCAAATAAATCTAACATATTCTTTAAAAAATTTTTCAACAAGTAATCATCTGAATCAACAAAGCATATAAATTCACCTGTAGCTTGATCTATCCCTCTATTTCTAGCTGCTGAAACTCCTCTATTTTCTTGGTAAATATATGTAAATCGTTCATCAAACTTACAGGTATTCAGATATAATAATTTAGATGAATCTGTGGAACCGTCATCAACTACTATCACTTCAAAATTTGAATAAGTTTGATTTCTTATTGAATTGAGACACCTTACCAACCATTTTTCTGAATTATACATTGGCAAAATCACTGTAATCTTAGGTATCATATTTTATTAACTCCTTTTTAAACGTAAAATAAAATGATCCCATTAAACAAAGAACTACAAATTCAGGTCTAAACAAAATATTTTCTGTAAAAGAATAAATTGATAAAGCTACAATCATAAATACATATTCTGATTGTTCATTTCTAACAAATTTTTTTCCTAATGATAGTAAAATATACATAAAAACAAATAGTAATATTACTCCATATCTAATTGATAAAGACAAATATGAATTATCTAAGTATCTGACATTAAACATTCTATTGATTGCATAAGTAGAATCTAATTCTAATATTTTTTCTCCATAAATTGTAAAACCATAATTTTCAAATAAATATCTAAAATACCATAGTCTACCCGTAAAAAGTTTATCATAATTTAAAATTATCAATTTTAATGTATTTCCCATTACAGCCAAATAAACTGATATTATTGTAAATATAATAGGTGTAAAAACTAAAAACTTATTAATTTTTTCAATTTTTATAAACTTATCAAATATAATGTAGATAAGTGATATTACTAACACCACTATCGTTGACAGTGAGTTTGGGTAAATATAAAGAAAAAGAATAGTAGATATGATGACTAATATATCTAAAACATTAATTTTTTTCCATCTTAAAATTACATAATCAATAAAAATAGAAAAAATAAACAGTCCTAAAGTGTTTGGATGATAAAAGCCCAATGATTGCCTCACCACACCATCTCTATACAATATTACATTATCTATAACATTTATATGATTCAATAAAAAAACGATTATTAAACACACTAACCTCGTATAAAAATCAACTTTAATAAATTTCTTAAAATTAACATCAAATGAAGCGAAAAAAAACATAAAAAAAAGAATTATATCTTTATTACCAGTTATATATGAAGATATTAAGGATAGTGTAAAACTTACCATGAATAGTACCCAAACCTTTAATGGTTTTGGTGTTATTATAATTACGAATAACAAATAAACATAGACTGTTAACATACTTAATTTTCCAGTTATATTAAAAAGATTATTACTATCTAAACTAGTTGCTTTTATTATAAAATAAGTCAAAATAAATAAACAATAAATATAAGATACACCAGATCCTAATTGTTGTTCAATTCTCTTCATTTTTGCACCTCTTCATATTTTCAAACGAAGATTTTTCTGGAAATTTTTTTTCCAATAAAAAAACATTTTCTTTTATTATATCTGTTAATTTTACTTCTTCTATGTCTACATCATTTAAACAAATAACCTTTTTCCTCTTTTTATTAAAAGTTTTACTTATTTTATCTGTTTTATCTATTGAGTAAGCAACTCCAAAACTGCTTTTTCTTGGAATAAAATTACCCGTTTCAATATTCCAATATTTAAGTAACCATTGATTTACATCTGTCATTTCTCTAAATTTATGTTTAGATGTTTTATCTAATAATTCATATTCTAAATCCCATAATTTAATGTAAGTTGATTTTAACATCGATGAAGTAATGTGTTGTTCGTAATATCCAGTATATGATTTTGTTATTAATGTATATATTGTTCGAAAGTTATTAATACCATAAAGAAAATTAAAAATATTAAAAAAATTTTTCTTAATATTTTTATATTTATTAAAATATTTATTTATTATTCTTACGTTATTTAACATGATCATAGAGAACTCATCAACGGGACTTACTAACGAGTATACGGCTAACTCTCTAGGTAAATCTTCTTTAAAAAAATCTTCTGGTTCAACTGAAGAATTCAAAAAAACATCGTCATTAAATAAAACAAATTTTTCTGTTAAATTTTCAATTCTATGTAAATTTAACTCGATTACATTTGAATTAAATGTTGGTAAGTATTCTTTTGGTATAAATTCATCATGTCTAACTAAAACTAGTTTTTCATGTTCTATATCCAACCATTTTGGATAGTGCCCCACTGTAATTAAATAAATTTTATTTACCCAAGGTGCATACTTTTCAATTGATCTGAACCAATATTTAAAAGTATCTAAATTACGGTATCTACTGTCTCCATTTAAATTATTATTTGAAGTACTGTTTTGATATTTCTTTTTGTTATTCAACCATTCCAAATCTTCACTGTCTACCCAAGTAACTACAAAATCTATTTCCACAGAATACCTCCTTTCACTTTAATATTTTATGTTTTTTTTTATTTTGTCATACATTCCTTGCCCGAATAAATTATCTATAATATTTCTCAATAAAATTTTAAGTGGTATTAACTTTTTTTTAATTTTTTTATTACCAGAAACCCATGTTGCGTTATAATGATGAATTGAAACCGTATTATTTGTAATTTTTAATTTGTTAGTTTTCATACTTAACGGACAGAAATAATCGGTCGGATAAATTATTATATCTTCTAAAACAAATTTTTTGTTTGTTGAATTAAAATCAGTGACTGCTAAACATTCTAATGTATATTCAACACAAGTTTTCTCAATTATCTTTCCTTTAACAATAAAGGAAAGATCTTCATATTTTTTCATATTATTTTTAATAAAGTTACTTTTTTTTATCGCACCAAAACCTAATCCTGTATTTACTCTTCCCGGTAATTCTAATCCCATAAAACATTGACAATCTAAAAAAGCATCTAAATTTTTTATTAATTCAACATCAGTATCTAGATATATGCCACCATGATTATAAACTATATCTAAACGAGCATAATCAGATACAAAAGCGTATTTTTTTTTTGAATATGCTTCTTTTATATATTTAATTTTATTAACATCATAATTAGATTCATTCCATTGTATTATCTCATAGTCAGGGCATTTTTGTTTCCAACTATTAATACAATATTCAACTGTTTCTGGTAATTTATTATTACCAAACCAACAATAATGTATTTTTTTAGGTATCATTTTCTATACTCCTAACAAATTCAAAGCTATTTCTTCTAATTGATTATTAAAAAAGTCGTTTGATGATTCAAATTTTTTTGTATTTACTTTTGCATCTTGTATAACATTAAATAATGTAGATACATCTAATACTAATCGTAAATTAAAATTTTCAGCCACTAATTTCTTAACAAAATCAACTTGATGATTATTTACATGTTCATTATATTTTTTAAATCTTGGTACTACTATCGGTGTTTTTTCATAACTTAAAACTTGCATAAAACTTGATGGACCACCATGCGTTATTATAACTTCCGAATTTTTTATATAATTTCTCATATCTTCATAAGATAAAAAATTTTCATAATCACAATATTTGGGTAAATAATCAGAGTATCCTGTCTGTATAAAAACATTATCTTCTATCATTTTATTTTTTTTCAACCTATCTATTTCTTGCAGCAGTCTATTAAATTGTTGTTCATGAGTTCCCACTGTTACAAAAATCATTAAAAGATACCTCCAAAATTTATTGCTTTTGGATAAACTTTTTTCATATCTTCCCATTGAACAACAAACTTATCTGCTACTGGATAAACAATTTTACCAGTAAGCGTTGGCGTATCTATTCTATCAAAAACTTCTATATAAATAGTTTTACATTTAAATAATTTTGATAAATAAAAAAAAGGAATTGCTACCGCTGCACCGGAAGATATGATTAAATCTGGTTTTTCCTTTCTTAACACTTTCCAAGCAAGGATAGTGTTAAGAAAAAGATTTTTAAAATTTCTATTCGTTGGAAAATGGCAATGATATACCTTTTCTTGTTTTAAAATACTTCTAGAATCCTGTTTATCAAAAGTTACCCAAATCCTTTCTTTATCTTTCCAAAATTTTTTTAAAAGATATAAATGTGCTAAGTGTCCACCACTTGATCCCACTAAACAAACTTTCATTTCTTTTTTCATTACAATACTCCTATCATTAATGGCATAATTTTAAAAGAAATTTTAATATGCACTATTTGGTTTTAAGATAACATATATAGTATTTATTAAAATCAAAATATCATTTTTTATGCTTTGATTTTCTATATAACCTAAATCCAACTCAACCATTTCTTTAAAACCTACATCATTTCTTCCACTTATTTGCCAAGGTCCCGTACAACCAGGAATAACCAACAACCTTTGCATATCATAATTAGAGTAATCTAGTACTTCTCTTGGTAACGGCGGTCGAGGCCCTACTAAAGACATTTCCCCTTTTAAAACATTCAACAGCTGAGGAAACTCGTCAATACTTGTTTTTCTTATGAACTTGCCAACCTTTGTTACTCTTGGATCTTCTTTCATTTTAAACATGGCACCTTCTATTTCATTAAACTCAAGTAAATCAGCCAATTGCTTATCTGCACCTAAACACATCGATCTTATTTTATACATTTTAAACTCTATACCATCTTTTCCTACTCTTTTTTGGCAATATATAAAAGGAGCTCCTTTTTCTTCTAGTTGCATCAATATAAAAATAATCAAGAATAATGGCGATAATAAAACAAGCCCAACAATTGAGCCGAATAAATCTATTCCTCTTTTCAAAATTAAAAATGATACGTTATTTTTAATTTTGATTCTTTCCTCTTGATTCATCATACCAACAACTCCCCCAATAATTTTGCTTAAAATATAAATAAATCTTTTTAATTTTAACTTTTAGTATGTTAATTAGAAGAATAATAATTTCCCCAAAAAATTATTATTCTCCTAATATTCTACTTAAACAACCCTAACCTTTGATACCATTTCATCTCATGCATGACTGGTTTTGGTACCTCAATCTTTTCACCACTCACCACACTACGCGCATTTTTTTCAAACATCTCACGTTTACTACGACCAAACTCTTTTTCTAGCAATTCCAGTGCTTCTAAACTGTGAAAACCACGTCTTCCCTCATGATAATGAGCATCTGATGCCAACAAATGAACCATATTATGCTTAATTAAAAGATGGGAAGTCTTCTCGATGTCCCGACCAAACAATCCTAAAAAACTCGCATTCGTGACTTGTGATAAGCAGCCCATTTCCAAAAATGGCACTAAGTCATTGGGTTCTTTGATAATTTGTGCGTTTCTTTCTGGATGGACAATAATCGGTCGATAACCATTCGCACACAACTCAAACAAAACTTGTTCAGCATACGCAGGAATATGACTAGACGGGAATTCAATCAACAAATAGGTATCTGTTAAATCAGCAAAGAGAATATCTTGAGCTTCAATCCGATGGGTCAAATCAGCGGACAACCTAATTTCTTGGCCTTCAAAAAGAGTAATTGGAATCTTACGTCGGTCAAACTCCTCCTGTAAAGAAGCAATACGACGAATCGTTTCATTCTTCGGGTTCATATAAACCCCATTATTATGATGCGGTGTACACAAAATGTGGGTAATTCCCTCCGCTACGGCAACTTCTGCCATCGCTAATGAATTTTCCAATTCCTGTGCTCCGTCATCCACCCCTGGTAAAATGTGACAATGAATATCAATCGTCATCGATTTCTCCCCTCCTTATCTTAAGAATAATAATAATAACCATAACTCGCATCTGCTACTGCCCCGATATAAACAGCGCCTATCACATTTGCATCGACTTGGCGTAACAATGAGGTTGCTTTGTTTAGCATTGGTTTTTCCGTGACACCTTCTTTAACTGATAAAATCACACCATCGACCTGTGAACTGACAATTTGTGCATCCGTCACGTTAACTAAAGGTGGCATATCAAAAATAATAAAATCATATCTTTTTTTAAGTAATTCAATCACACGACGCATCCGATGAGACGATAATATTTCTGATGGATTGGGCGCTTTCGGTCCACTCGTCATGATGGAAAGATTCGGAACATCGGTCTCTTGGATTGCATCTTTCATTGTTAAACGTCGAACACTCAGTAAACTAGATAAGCCCACTTGGTTTTCCAGGTCAAAAGTCGTATGGACGACCGGACGCCGCATGTCAGCATCCACTAATATTGTACGAGCTCCGGATTGAGCAAAAGCAACAGCAAGATTTGACGATAAGGTTGATTTTCCTTCACTTGGTCCAGATGATGTAACAACGATACTTTGGATGGGTGTATCCGACTGTGCAAATTTTATATTCGTCCGTACCGTTTTAAACTGTTCTGTTACGGGTGACTTTGGTGACGCTATGGTAAAAAGCGTTGATGCTTCTGACTTTTCTAATTTTTTATTATTTCTAACCATTTTATAGTCCTCCTTTGTTTTTATAGTCGACCAAAAGGATCATGATCTTGTGAGTCTTGATTCAAATAATCTCTTGTGCCTGCATCTGAAAAATAGTCCGGCGTTTCAAACTTAGTTTGTGCGGGAGTTGTTCCCTCACCAAAAGGATCCTCTTCCAGGCCATCAACCAAATCTTTACTCATAGTATAAGCATCTTCTTCTAAATAAAAATCACCGGTTCTAAAAGCACGATCTTGTTCTTTTCTAAAATTAAGAATTTCTTTTCGTTCTAGTTTTGGTATCACACCTAAAATAGGCAAGCCTAATTCATCAACGAGGTACGATTCTGATTTTACTGTACGGTTTAGAAGCTCACTTAAAAAAGCAAGTCCAATTCCGACAATAACACCTAAAACAAGTCCAATGACTAAGTTTAGTAACTTATTGGGTGAAACTGGTTTTTGTGGACGGTCTGCTTTTGAAATCACTGACACTTTATCGACATTTGTATACTTTTTAGCTTTGTCTTGAAAAATACTCGCAATAATATTAGCTAACTGAGTCGCTTCGGTTGGATTTTCAGATAATACCTTGATTGAAAACATTTGTGAGTTTTGAGTTTGTTCAACGGATACCATCCCTTTTATTTCATCCGATGTTCGTTTAAAACTCGTCGTTTTCCCTAGTTTTTCTTGGGCAGCTTCGGTGACGACATTGCCCCCAATAAAGTCCTTATACGTGTTAATCATCATTAGGTTTGTTTGAATATTGTCTGTATTGACATTCTCACTTTGTGGAAACGTCGCAATTAATTGAGTGCTTGCACTATATTTAGGTGTAATAACAAAAAATGTCACAACTGCTGAAACCCCTAAACCAATCAACATTGCGGTTAAGATAAAAATCATTTTTTGTTTTAATAATTTAAAAATATCTTGTAAACTAATCGTCTCTTCCATTTTTTCCTCCAATTTAAAAATATATAAAAACAACACAATCATTTTAACAAAAATAGTTATTGTATACAATGGTTACCCGTTAAAGAACACGTTTCAAAACCTTGATAATCTGCTGACTTGCCTCGCCATCACCATAGGGATTACTTCCAAAACCCTTGTTGTTATTGGTTTTAAGTTGATTCAATAACTCATCCATTTCATTATACACTTTTTCTGAATCTGTTCCAACCAGTTTTAAGACACCTGTTTTTATTCCCTCTGGACGTTCTGTTTTATCACGTAGAACTAAAACTTTTTTCCCTAATGATGGCGCTTCCTCTTGAACACCGCCAGAGTCACTCATAATGAAATCGACTTGGTTCATACAGTTATGGAAATCAACAACATCAAGTGGTTCTATCAAATGAATTGCTGGATGATTGCCTAATATTTCTTCTGCCAAATCAGACACTTTAGGGTTAGGGTGTACAGGGTAGATTACTTCCACTTTTTCATGTGTTTCGACAAATTTTCGAACCGCTGTAAAGACATCTCGCATCGGTTGACCTAGATTCTCACGACGATGCATCGTCAACAAAATCTTTTTAGAATCTGGTTGCCATTTACTCATAATAGGATGAGAAAAGCCTAAAAGGGTCGTTGCTTTTAAAGCATCAATAACTGTATTTCCCGTAACAAAAATCTTTTCTGGAGCGATATTACTTTTTAATAAATTTTCTCGACTTAGTTCCGTTGGAGCAAAGTAATAATCAGCCAAACAATCCGTCATTTGACGATTCATTTCTTCTGGAAATGGAGCGTATTTATCCCATGTTCGTAGTCCTGCTTCGACATGACCAATTTTAATTTGGTGATAAAAGGCAGCCAAACTTGCCACAAAAGAAGTGGTCGGATCACCATGAACTAAAACCACATCCGGTTTCTCTTGTTCTAAAATCTTATCAAGCTTCATTAACACACGACTGGTCATCTCGGCTAAGCTTTGATTTTGTTTCATGATATTTAAGTCATAATCGGGTGTAATCTTAAAAAAAGAGAGCACTTGGTCTAACATCTCACGGTGTTGGGCTGTCACAACGACAACCGACTCAAAACTCTCTGGATATTTTTCTAATTCTTTAACCACTGGTGCCATCTTAACGGCTTCTGGTCGAGTACCAAAAATACTCATCACTTTCTTTTTCCCCATCACTATCATCCTTTCTTGAAAAAAAAGCCGGGAGTTTTTACCCGGCTCCTGACTCACTCTAAATTATTTAATTAAAAAGCGAGCGATTCTAAATATTTTTTTAAACCCGCTTGTAAAGTAAATGCTGGTTCATAGCCGATACTTTTCAATTTTGTGATATTAGCATACGAATCTTGAATATCTCCCGAACGCTTGTCTTGATAGTCCACTGGTAGATTTAAAGCAGTTAACTCATTCAAAGTCTCAATTAAATTGATTAAGCTCGTTTGGTCACTCCGTCCCACGTTGAAAACTTCTCCACGTGCTTCTTCCTTCGTCGCCACTAAGAGTAAGGCTTGCAAGACATCTTCCACAAAAACAAAATCTCTTGATTGTTGCCCATCTCCAAAAAGGGTGAAAGAAACAGCTTCTTGATTTTTTAAAGCTGTATACCGGTCTAACATAATCGAGATTACTCCTGAATAAGGTGACGCAGGATTTTGATTCGGTCCGTAAACGTTAAAAAAACGAACGGCTGCTGTTGGAACGTTGTATAAATTATTATACGCTAGTACATATTTTTCAGCAGCAAATTTATCAATCGCATACGGCGTTAAAGGTCGAATAATCGATTCTTCCTCTTTGGGTAGCGTTGGTTCATCGCCATAGACAGCTGCCGAAGATGAAAAGACTAAACGTTTTAAGTTCGGTTGGTACTCACGAACGAGCTCTAAGAGATTTAAAACACTCACAAAGTTGACCTGATGGGTTTCCATCGGGCGTTCCACTGAGTCAGCGACACTTGCAATCGCTGCTAGATGAAAAATATAATCGAACGTTGTTTGACTAAGTAAAGCCGTCATCATTTCTTGATCCGTAACATCTCCTTCGATAAAAGTAAGGTTGTCATTCATTTCAAGATTCGTTTTTTGGCCCATTGATAAATCATCAATCACCGTGACTTGATGTTTTTGACTTAATTGATTCACCAGGTTGGAACCGATAAAACCGGCTCCCCCTGTTACTAGATAATTTAACATGTTTAAACCTCCTTAGGTTTTGGTGCTAACAGTTGATAAAACTCTTCAACTGCCTGTCTATTATAGGCATAGGGATCAAATACTTTAAACGTTAGCTCATCCTCAGTCACAGCCAACATGCTATCTTTAATTCCAATCACATCATTACTTTTAGATAGATAGCCATAGGCGCCATCTTCTAAAACATAGCGACAGGCTGGAATATCTGTTGAAATAATTTTTTTACCCAATGTCATTGCTTCTAATAATACCATTGGTTGTCCTTCATAAAAAGAGGTCAACATAAAAATATCACATTTCGCAATGAAACCAAAAGGATTTGACATTTGTCCTGTAAAAATAACTTGTTCTTCGAGTTGCTCCTCTGCAACCTTTTCCCGTAGTTTTTCTTCTTCTGGTCCTGATCCTATCAAGTAGAGACGTCCTTGCCCTTTTTCTTTATAATACTCAGCAAATGCTTCCACTAACATGATTTGATTTTTCTCAGGTGACAAACGCCCCATGGTAACAAAGTTGGTTTCCAAATGATCAGGGTAAGGAATATAGTTGCCTTGATTATTTAACATCCCAGTCGCATCACTTTTTTCTGTTTCTGCTTCTGAAACCCAGACTTGTTTATCTGCCCACTGTAATAAAAGATACGTTTCATCGTTAGTCGTGATTAACTCTTCGAGAACTTTGGCTGTCGGAATCGCTTGAACCAACGTCCCATTATTTGAAAGGATTGCTTCTTCATTTCCATATACAGTCACTTGTTCAGACACTAAGTTAACCATATAATAGGCGGTCTGACGAACGTATATTTCGGTTGCCGTCAATTCAACTAACTCGACGCTTTCTTTTGGTATAAAATATCTACCTTGTATTGGTAATTTTAAAACATACCAACCGCCTTGATAATTTGTCACAAGTGATTCGATATAAACCTTATCTAACTGTCCTAAATTTTCAGCTTTCATCTCTTTGTTCGGTTTCCGATATCCAAGAATATCTTGTTGGTTAAGCTGTGTTAAGTAGCGTCCAAACGGTTGAGATTTAGTCGGTTGAAAAGCAATTTCACGTATTTTTTTACGATTTTTAAAATGATTATAGGGTGTCAATAGTCCTCGTCCAAGTTTCATTTTTAAAGGCAGATGCTTACGGTTTCCAGTGCCATTAAAGCGATTCGACAAACGAATATTTGATAAAGGAATCCAACCTAACTGTTTCCCTTTTAAGATAATAGGAACAGATTGTGTCGTGTAGGTTGTCACCACTTCTGGAATTTGAACATAGAGATTTCTTAAATAACGCGCATTACTTAACTTATTTGAAGTTTCTAAGCCAACAGGCTCACTAAAAATATCATTAAAATAACGAGTCGCTATACTACCGTAGTAAGAAACGGCTTCACGGGCTATCACTTTATCTTCAAAAACGGTCAAATGTTCGCCATTAATCCAACCAAGATAACGATTATCTTGACTGATTTTATAGTAGATTGTTTCACCAAGTTCAACGTAACCTAACGTCATTACATCCGGTTGATAGAACTGATAAGAAAAAGCCTCACTATAACTAAAATCAGGACGGGCATCGTGTAAAGTAACGGGCTCACTTAATGAATGATCCAAAGTAGCCTCGCGAACCTTAATTTTTGTTTTTAATGGTTCAAGAGAGGAAGATTCGACCGGCTCCGTTTCTTTTCCTAATATTCGATCTGGGTTAATCGTATTGACTGAATAACTAAATTGTTCTGGCAATGCATACTTGGCTAGTTTTTCTCGGTTTGTGTCACGGGTAATCTCTGACACTGATACCAACTGATCAAACCGATGATAGACACTAAACAAGCCATTTAAATTCACTTTATGGATTTTACGCCCATTGACCACGCGTTCTTTATCCGAGGCCATATCACTATGCATGTAACAAAAATGTTTTTGCGCTGGACTTGCTAAGATTAATTTCGACCAAAAGAAACTATAACCACTAAAATCGATTGCTGCGATAAACGTTTGTTTACCAAGTAAGCGTGACGCTTCTCGTTCGTAAATGACTTCTGGGTACTTCTCTTGATTATATTTAGTCATTCCACGTGAGGTAAAGTATAAGTCAAGATACGCTTCCTTTCGACTATACAATGTGTGTCCAAAACGAAAGAGCAAGTGGGTTTCTCGCGGCAAGGCACTTATATTATTTATTTGATCTTTTGTTCGTGGTTGATCCAAAATACACGTCACGTCATAGCGAGTAAAATCAATGTTTTGAATGAGATTAAGGAAACTACTCGTAATCCCATTACTTCGCATCCCACCTCCGTAAAAGAGGAGTTTTTCTTTTTCTTGGTTGCGGTCAATAATGGTCAGTTTTTCCGACTCTTCACCATAAAGGATATAATCAAGGTAACGTTTTGTTGCTAAACCATCATCAACCTTTGTAAAACGAGTTTTAAAACGTTCATAATTAGGTCTTGATTGCTCCGTGACCTCAGCGAGATTCTTAAGATTATCTATCAAGTGACTGATAGTAAAACTAACGGGTCCTGGTAGTTCATCATAAGCAAAGTACTGTCCTCGCCCTGTTGTGTAAAGGTCATCATCCCAACAATAAAATAAAATCGGACGATCCGTTACTAAATAATCAAAAAAGATACTCGAATAATCAGTTACCAAAACATCTACAATTCCCAAGACTTTATTCGTATCTAAACAATCAGGAATAAGATACGGCTTCAAGGGTAGGTATTCTTTGGCTTTCTTATATAAAAAGGGATGAATTTTAACTAAAACATTATAGTCATCACCTAATTCAGTACGAATCAGCGTCATTTCTTGATGAATCTGCTCAATATCGTTGCGTGCATTATTGACATTTGACCCTTTCCAAGTTGGCGTATAAAGTAAAATCTTTTTACTTAAATCAATTTGAACTTTAAATTCAAATAAACGTTTCAATAAATCATCAAAATTTTTCGAAAAAGTTTGATCAATTCTTGGGTAACCAGACTCTAGGATTTTTCCTTCGTACCCGTCACGCAAACGAAAACTATCTAAAAACATTTCTGTCGTGTGTGGATTGGGACTTAATAAGTAGTCCGCCATATAAAAATTACGGACAACATTTTTTGAGCCCGAAGGATTCCCCGGAATATCAAAACCCATGGTCTTGAGTGGCGTCCCGTGCCAAGTATTAATGTACGTTTGCTCTTTTTTTATCGAAACAAATTCTTGAAAAGTCGCATTATTAATCAAATACTCTGCGCGATTTAACCAACGTAAGTAGTCCTCTGAATTTCGCTCGACAAAAGTAACATTTGATACCTTTGCATAGTTTTCCATCATTCGAGACATCTCATCAGAAGGAACGTAACACCAAATATGTTGGTATTCCTTTTCAAAATCTTTTTCAAGCAAATATTCAAATATTGCTAAAGGCGAATCCGTCATCGATTGACCATCCCGACTTTCATAAAAGAAAGTCTTCTTCTCAATCGTTTCTGTTTTATAAAATTGTGTATAACGATCCACAATTTTACCTGTTTTTGATAGTACCGGTCGTAATGCCGGTGTCACGAGTCTTTTTATGTTGTTCGTAAGCCCCAACGTTCATTCTCCTTTCAGTCATTCAGCATATCTGCGCTAATTTTCTTAGCGGCTTCACCCGTTTCACACGAGGTAAATTTTTGTTTAAATGTCTGATATTGACTGCTCTTTAATCTATTTGGCTCCACTTGCCATTGTTTTAATTGTTCGATCAATTCGACGGGGGTTACCACTATCGGTCCCGGTAATTCTTGTTCGAGGTCAAAATAAAAACCTCTTAATTCATTTTGATAGTCTTCTTGATCGGGAAGGTAATAAATAATCGGACGATCGGTTAACACGTAGTCAAACATGCAGGATGAATAATCCGTAATCAAAAGATCACTCACTAATAGTAAATCACTCATATCCAAATAATCAGAAACATCAATCATTTGGTCAGCATTACTCGAAAAGTCAAATTGTTGTGCCACTAAATAATGCATGCGCACTAAAAAAACAACTTCTTCACCAAAGACTTCGATTAATTTTTCAAACGGAAAAGGTTGTGTAAACTCATAATGTCCGTTTACCCATTGTTCCGTTTCACGCCAAGTAGGGGCATATAATACAATTTTTTTATCTAACGAAACACCGATTTTTTCTTTCAAAAGGTTACATTTCTTTTGATTTTCTAAAGCATTTACTAGCTGATCATTTCTAGGATAACCATATTCTTTAATTATACCATTGTAACGAAAGGCTTGTCTAAATATTTCGGAAGAATAAGCGTTAGGTGATAGCAATAAATCCCAACGTTTTGCTTCTTTGGTAAACTCCTCAAGATAGCTTTCTTTTGTGTAACCGGGAATTTTTACATCTGGAATATCACACCCTATTTTTTTCAAAGGGGTTCCATGCCAAGTTTGTAAATAAACCGTCTTTTTATTTTTAGCTAGCCAAAGGGGCGTTCGTGTATTGATAACCCAAAAAGCGGCTCGTGGCATAATAAAAAACCACTTTATTGAAAAGCGAGTGACAAAAGGGATATGAAGCGCTTCGAACGTCGCTTCATATCCTTTGCTCACCCCCCAAATCAACGTATAATCTGGGTAATGCTTTTTCATAAACTGGTAGATGGCTCGTGGATTATCACTGTATTGCTTCCCGTGGAAACTTTCAAAATAAACAAGCTTTTTTTTTTGAAAATGTCCCACTATTTTAAAAGTAAAACAAATCAATTGTTCAACTAATTTTCGCATCGTGATAAACTCCTTCAATTAAATAAAGTCAACAAATCGTGCTCTAAATTTCATATGGATATGTGAGCCAACAAACAATAAAATTCCAACAATTAGCCAGAAGAACGCCGTTTGTGACCCCTTTTCCCAAAACCAAGCTTTGGACATAAACGAATCTCTAAACCCATTAATAATATAATACAGCGGGTTTAATTCTAAAATATGAATAAACCAAGCATGACGTCCTTTGAACATTGGCATAGTTGAAAAATCCCAAATTGGACCGGATAAATAAAACAGTAATCTTAAAATCGATTGCAACATAATGTGATAATCTCTTACTAAAACAGTAATGGTTGAATTTAAAATACCAAAGGCAAAGAGAAAAGCAACCATACAAAAGAAATAATAAAAATATTGTAACCAATAAATTGTTGGGGTTATTTTGAAGGCAAACATGGCCGCCAAAAGTAATAACATCATCGCACGGTAAGAAACAAAATTACTTGCCATGTTAACGGACGGTAAGATACTGACCGGAAATTTCATTTTTGAAACCATTCCGACTTGTTTATAGATACTGTTTGACCCACCTAAAATCGAACTATTAATAAAGAACCAGGCAATAATCCCAACTAACATCCAGATTATATAAGGAACGCCATCAATCATTCGACCTTGATGAACCCCTAAACCAAAGACAAGATAGTAAATTCCAATTTGAATCGCTGGATTTAAAAACTGCCAAACTAAACCTAAGTAATGACTTTGATATGTTGCTTTTTCTTCATACTTAGATATTCGTCGAATAATCCCAAAATTTTTAAATTGCTCTAAAATTATTGCTTTTGCATCATTCACTTGTTAACTCTCCTTCGTTTGGGTCTTGTTTTTAATGTGCCATAATAATGACTTTCCCACAAAGATGGGAATTTGTACCATTCGATAGAAACGTGTCGGGTGACTAAACGACCGATAAACCCATTCTAAATTGGTTTTGATAAAAAAATCTGGTGCTCGCCGAACGCTGCCACTCAGCACATCCAAACTACCACCCACGGTTTGAAAAACCGTCCCTTTTAATTCCGAAACATGTTTAGCCAACCATTCCTCTTGTCGTGGTGAACCTAAAGCGACAAAGAGCATGTCTGTCTGACTTTCATTGATTTGATGGACTACTTCAGCCTCGGTTAATTGAGTATACCCATCAATATAACCCGCTACTGTCAAATGTGGATACGTTTCGCTTATCTTGACGGCTGCTTGTTTGACAACTTCAGGCTGTGCCCCATATAAAAAAATCCGTTTGCTTTGTTGATTCGCGTACTTTAAAGCTTCGACCATCACATCAATCCCGGCCACACGTTCCTTTATCTTTCCATTAGTCCATTGAGAAAGTTTGACCACACCAATTCCATCTGCAAAGCGGTGAGTCGATTGTTCAATAAACGCTTTAACCATTGGGTTTTCTTCTGACATTAAAATAATTTGTGGATTCACACTGGTTAGCGTCATTTTCTTACCCGTGTTAAAATAACTAGAGAAATCCGCTGTAATATCAGCTAATGTAAGGCAATCAACCGTCGTATTATATATTTTTTCAACTGATTTTGTCATTGTCATCATACCTATCCATTTCTTTTAACAAACGCTTCGTTGCCTGACCATCATTGTAAGTATTCCAACACTTGTTGAATTCTGAAAGGTCTGCAACTGCTTCAAATTTTATTTTATTAATCAATGTTTGCGTATCAAAACAAAAGCTGTTTGGCAGTAATATTTCAATCTTATCCTGTAATCCTGGTTGGCTACGATAGCGTTTTTCATCAAACCAATAAAAAAGCAACCGTCCTTGCGGTTTGACCAAACTATAATCAAAAGCAACTGATGAATAATCGGTAATCAAAACATCAGCCTCTAGAAGCAACTCGTCTGCTCCCTTTTCACTTGAAACATACGTTAAAAATGCAGACGTTGACGTCTTTGGTCGAGGCCATTGACTATGTGGATGCTCTTTAATCCATAACTCATATTCTTCACCCAGCTCTTCTTGCAGTAACGCAATATCCAGGGGGTAAGCTGCTAATTCATACTCACGATACGTTGGTAAATAAAGCAATCGTTTTTTCTTTTTTGGTTTCAGCTGAAGGTCTCTTTGTCTAACTAAGTCATCCGTTCGCGAAAAACCTAACGGCCAAATTTGCTCTTGGGTCATATTATAACTACGCTTAAAGACGGCAGCCATCGCCTCAGAGGCAACAACCACATAATCAAATGACGCATAAACTCGTTTAAAACGTTTTTGATCGGATTGAGTTCGGTTTTTTACTGCCTGATCCTCTAGACCAAATGTTTTGATTGCTCCCGTAGCATGCCATAGCTGGACAATCTTTAGAGCTTTCGGCTTTCTTAGTGACCCTAAAAAAGCAAAATAATTATCGCACAAACACCACTCACTTGCTTGAATACTTCGAACCACTGAAAACAGGCCACTTATACCTGTTAGGGATTTAATTTTTATTCCTTGTTGCTCGAGAGATAGCGCTTCTTGTTTGACTTTTTCTGTATAAAAAACAGTCACCTGATATTTCAGTGCAAGTTTTTCAATTAAACCTTTGTTATTATTTGGAAAACTTAAAAGGTAAGTTAGTTGCTTTGGGACCGTTTTTATTGGTAAAAAAGAAAACAGACGAACCAAGCCGTCATATAACGATTTAACTAAGCTAACCGCAATTCTCTTCATTCGTGACTCCAAACGTTTCTAATCTAACACCCTCTAAATGATTTTGTGTTGACCTTTGCGTTGACCTTTCTGCTGTCGCAACAACGGATTTAAATGATTTACCTGTAATGTGCAAACTCGCAAAAAAGAAAGCTAAAGCAATCATCACTAAAATCATGACTTTGGTTAACCAAGACATTTTTCCCATCGCTGGTCCTTTGAGGACTTTTTCAGAATGGCCTTTGGTTAAAGCATAGTCACGTAATTTATTTTCATCAAATTCACGTTGCGCTTTTTTATAATCATCTTGATAAATTTGTTTATCTGCAGCACTTTGAGCACGGAACCACTTAATGAAATCTTTATAATGGCCAACGACTTCTTTCATCTCACCATACTCGCGTAACTCCCCATAATGAATCCAAGCGACTTTATCACATATTTTTTCAATTTGTGGTAATGAATGAGATACGAAGAAAATCGTTTTTCCTGCTTCTTTAAATGATAAAATCCGTTCCACACATCTTTGGTAAAACGTATCATCTCCCACAGAGAGGGCCTCATCAATAATCAAAACATCTGGATCTTGATGAACAGCAATTGAAAAACCTAATCTTGAGCGCATCCCACTAGAATAACTTTTAACAGGTTGATCGATAAAATCACCCAAGTCTGCAAACTGCTTGATATCATCGATCATGTCATCGATTTGCTCATTGGTAAACCCGCTCATCAAACATTTCAAACGAATATTTTCTAATCCTGTTAATTGAGGTTTTAAACCAGCACCGATAGCAATGATTGAGGTTTCTCCATCAATCACCATTTCGCCTGATGTTTGTGGAATAATGCCTGCTAAAATATTAGATAGTGTTGATTTTCCGGAACCATTGATCCCTATCAATCCAATCGTTTCACCTGCATAGACTGTTAAATCAATTCCTTTTAAACTCCAAAAATGGGGAATTCCTTTTTGTGAAAATCTAAATAATGATTTTATTTTATCTGATTTTTTTTTGTATAAATCATATTCTTTGGTAATCATTGACATTTCAACTTTAACCTGTTTTTCTTGTTCCATTCTTCGAACCATCCTATTCTTGTCTTAGACTTTTTCTTGACTGAAACCTCATAGAGATTTTACACTAATTTGGCGCAATTATCAAAAATACCTTAAAATTTTATTAAGTTAACACTTTGTTTTTTTATATTTTGTATTTTTAATATAAAAAAACTGGGAGAAAAGCTCTCCCAGAATCTTTTTATTAAGGTTGGTCAACCGCTAAACCATCTTGTGGATACGTTTTAGGGGCGACAATGCCATTTGATTGAAATTTAAAATCAGGGGCATCTCGTTCATCTTTTTGTTCTAACCCTAAAGATAACCGTAACTTGTGAGATATATAATCTAAACTGTCTTGATGTAAGCCTACCATACTGACGACTTCACCATAAGGGGCGTAATCAAAGCCCATCCATGAAAAGGCAAAAGATTCAAATTGATAATCTTTTGTCAAACCAGACTGCGCAATCGATAAAATCTTATCGGAAGGCATATCTGTTTGAATATGACCATCTAATGCTTCCAAAATACTTTTATATTTAGCTATCGAACCAACCGCCATTGCTTTTTTAGCAACCGCTTCTAGTACTTGCTGTTGCCGTTTTCCACGCTCGATATCATTATCCACGTATCGTGTTCTTGAGAAAGCTAGGGCTTCTTCACCGGATAAGTTATGTCGGCCTTTTTTAAGATCGACTACTTTTTTACCTTTGGCATTTTGTTCAGTCAACGTAAAGGGAACATCGACTTCAACCCCACCAATCGCATCTACAATTTTTTCAAAGGCCGCAAAATCAACGGTGACGTAATAATTGATTGGAATATCAAGTAAACTTTCAACTGTATCAATCGTTGTATCCACTCCACCATAGGTAAACGCTGCATTAATTTTATCATTACCGACAAACTCTTTTGACTCAATCGCTGTATAAGTATCTCGAGGAATACTTGCGATATCCACTTTTTCAGTTGTGGGATTAACTGTTAGTAACAACATTGAGTCTGTACGAGCACTTCCCAAGTTACGTTTGTCATTATCATCCAGTCCTAAAATAAGAAGCGATATCGGATCTTTTTGTACGTCGATATTATCATTAACTTTACTGTTTTTACGAGGTTGGTAAGAATCATTTAAAAATTCATTAGCATCCGTTAACATTTTAACGCCATAACCAATAAAAGCGAGGATGGCTAACAATAGAACCAATGTTAAGATCTTTGTAAATTTTATAAGCATCCCTTTAGATTTTTTGTCTTTTTTCTTACGATTTTTTCTTCTTGTGTGCAGTTCTACGGATGTTCCAGAACTGTCATTATTATTTTTTCTTTTTGCACTCAATATGAAAACTCCCATTAATTTCATTTAATATCTGGTAGTTAGTATAACACATGCCAACTTTTAAACATAGCTTATATTTATGATCGTTAAATTTGTTCAGAAATTTTTAAATATTTTTTACTAATTGTTTCAAATGAGTAAATCAGGTATAATTATCAGTGAATTGTGAAAGTAGGTACCTTTATGAATTTTATGTTAATGGTCGGCTTACGCCTAATAGTCACTTTACTTTTTTCTTTTGCGATTACACCATTGATTAAAAAGTTAGCCTTTAAGGTCGGAGCCGTAGATAAACCTAATGAGAGACGAGTCAATAAGAAAGTGATGCCCACTGCTGGTGGTTTAGCTATTTATTTTTCTTTCTCATTTTCCCTTTTATTCCTATTTAATGACTTGATCCCAATCCAATATGGCTTACATATTGTTGCTTCAGCGGGAATCATTGTTATTACTGGGCTATTGGATGATATTTATGAATTAAAACCTCGTCAAAAAATGTTAGGCATGATGATCGCCGCACTGTATGTTTGTTTTGTTTTTGATATGACTATTCAATCGGTATCGCTTCCTTATATTGGCGAAATTACTTTTGGTTGGTTTAAATATCCAATCACTGTTCTCTGGATTGTCGCCTTAACGAATGCGATTAACTTAGTCGATGGATTGGATGGATTAGCTTCAGGTATTTCAATGATTGCTCTTTTTTCAATGGGCATCGTTGGTTATGTTAGTAGTTTTTCTGGTGCTGTTTTATTACAAGTTCCGATTACTATCTTTATTCTACTAGCAAGTATTCTCGGCTTTTTTCCGTTTAACTTTTATCCAGCCAAACTTTTTTTAGGCGACACTGGTGCTTTGTTTCTCGGCTTTATGATTTCTGTTTTATCTATGCAAGGTCTTAAAAATGCCACGTTTATTTCTTTGATTACACCGCTCGTTATTTTAGGTGTACCGATTACAGATACTTTGTTTGCTATCATTCGTCGAAAACTTAACAACCGGCCAATCTCTTCAGCCGATAAAATGCATCTTCATCATCGCTTAATTTCATTAGGTTTCACTCATCGTGGCGCTGTTTTAATGATCTATTGTCTCGCTTTTATTTTTTCAACAATCGCTTTGCTCTACCTCTTTACTAATACTTGGGCAACGATTTTACTTATCATCGCCACACTGCTAGGTCTACAAATTTTAAGTGAACTGCTAGGTCTTTTAGGAAACGATAAACAGCCTTTATTGACTTTCTTTAAATTTATCGGAAATAAGGCTTATCGAACAACGGTATTAGAAAAAAGAAAAGAAAAGAAGAATTCTCGCTCTTAACGAGAATTCTTCTTTTTTTTATTTCTTCTTTCCATTCGAGAACTCTCCATTCGGTCCTCAATGTAATTCGTCAGGGTTCGATCTCGGGTCTGTATTTCTCCAAAGAAAATTTTCTCAATCGTTACATTGACAACTCCACCTAAAATGATTAAAGTCGATGCCACATTCAACCATAATATAAAAAGAATAAAACTTCCAATAACACCATAACTAGTAATTCTTTTAGAAAAATAGCGAATATAAATACTAAAAAATTGTGTCACGATTAACCAAGACACCGTCGTAAAAATCGCGCCTGGAACAATCGCTCGAAAATGATTTTTTACATTTGGCACCAAATAATAAATGATGGATAAGACTACAAATAGGATAGATGTTGTCACGGGCCACCGTAAAGCGAGAAATGTTTTTAAAATATGATTGGACAAGCCAAAACGTGGTAAAACAAATTCTAGTAAGGTTTGACCAAATCCCATCACAATTAATAAAACACCAATAACAAATACGAGTAAGAAAGCCATCACAAAGGAAAATAGGCGCCGAATAAACTGCATTTTTTGCTTAGGTAAACCATATGCTTTATCCAAACTCATTTGAATGCCATTAATCCCTTTACTAACAGCCCAAAAAGTCCCGATGGCAGAAATTGATAGCAAGCCTCCATTGGTTTGGCCTAATAGGCGTGAAATGGTTTCTTTCAACAAACCATAAATATCAGCTGGTAGGAGATCACGAATATAAGGTAAGACCGCTTGCTCATTGATATTTAAAAATGGCAAGAGATTTCCCACTGCGATTAAAAGAGGGAAAAACGCCAGCAATAAGTAATACGTTATGACAATCGAATAAATATTTATTTCAGCTTCTTGGAAAGTTTTAATAAATGTTTGAATGACTGTTTTTAATGTCCTTTTTTGTTTTTCCTCTTCACGCATCTTCTTAACCCCTAAGCTTCCGTTCTATTTTGAGAAGTCAAAATTAATGGGCCATCTTTCGTAATCGCAAGCGTGTGTTCAAACTGACAACAGATGCCGCCATCTCTTGTTCGAGCAGTCCACCCGTTATCATCCATTTTCATTTTCCAAGTTCCAGTGGTTACCATGGGCTCGATTGTAATGACCATTCCTTCTTTTAAGCGTAATCCTTTACCCGCTTCACCATAATGAGGGATAGCAGGTGCTTCATGGATGGTTGGTCCGATACCGTGACCAATAAAATCACGAACAACTCCAAATTTTTCACCTTCTACATAGGTCTGAATGGCATGACCAATATCACCTACACGGTTACCAACAACAGCTTGTTCTATTCCTAAGTATAATGCCTTTTCAGTTACTTCCATTAAATGCTCCAACTCTGGCGTTGTTTTTCCTACAAGGTATGACCAACATGAATCAGACATCGCGCCGTTTAACTCAACACACATATCAACACTGATTAAATCCCCATCTTTTAATTTTTCATGACGAGGAAAACCATGGCAAATTTCATCATTAATACTACAACACGTCGCATATTTGTAACCTTCAAAGCCAATTTGTGCCGCGATTCCGCCACCATCTTCAATTATTTTATGGACAAATTTTTCAATGTCCCAACTTGTGATACCCGGCTTAATAAAGTCTCTTAGAGCAATATGGACACTCGCTAAAAGTTCCCCACTTTTTTTCATCATTTCTATTTCTCTTGGTGATTTGATTGTTATCATTTTTTTCTCTCCTTCTATTCACAGATAGCAACCTTATTTTAGCACAATCCAAACATCTGTCAAAATCGAATATTCCTCACCCCCTGTCTTTGAAAAGTGAACAATATCTGCTATAATTTTATTTAGTAATTCTTTTGGAAGGGATGTAATTATGGCACTTGCTAAAATTGTTTATGCTAGTTTGACAGGAAATACAGAAGAAATTGCAGATGTTGTTGCGGAAAGTCTAGAAAACGCAGGGATAGATGTTGAAATAAACGAATGCACACAGGTCGATGCTGCCGATTTTGAAGAGGCTGACCTTTGTATTATCGCTACTTATACTTATGATGATGGTAGTTTACCAGATGAAATTATCGATTTTTACGAGGAACTTCTTGAACTTGACTTAAGTCAAAAAATATACGGTGTGGTTGGTTCAGGTGACAAATTTTATGATGATTATTGTAAAGCGGTTGATGTCTTCGATGAGGCTTTTCTGAAAATAGGAGCGAAAAAAGGGACAACTAGCGTTAAAGTAGAACTTGCTTGTGAAGAAGAAGATATTGTCAATCTTGAAAACTTTGCAACTGAATTAGTCAAATTAATAAAATAGGTAAAAGCACCGCCAAACATCAACTGATGCTTGAGCGGTGCTTTTTAAATAAACGCTTGCTTTTTATGAACCTTTTACGAACGAATCTAACAGAACAAAGCTCTATGCAAGTGTTAAGGAGAAATTAACATCCGATTCCTTTGAGAAAGCAACACAGTTATTAACCATGTCAGAAATTTCTTTTTGCGTTGGTTGAATTCTTTCGGCTGAAACTAATGAGGCTAATCCTGTTGCAACAATCCAAAATCCAACTAACAATGATTCTCTTTTTTCTGAACTTAAGTTTTTATAACGGCTATCACTCGACATTCTTTCTAAAATTAATTGATGAATAAAACGAGTAATACTTTCCCCACCCTCATAATTCTCTACAAATAATGCACGATATAGCATTTTTTGTTCTTTAGCAAACTCGACATAATTAAGGCATAAATCAACAAGTGCATCCCCTGTAATCTCCTTAGAAAAAACATCTTTTTCTAAATCTGATTCCACTTCTTTGAAAAATGCATTTCTTAAATCTTCCATATTTTTGAACTCTAAATAAATCGGCTGTGTTGAACTACGCATTTTGCTAGCGATATTACGTGCGGTAAAACCTGAGAACCCTTCTGTTGCAACCACCTGATATGTTGCGTCTAAAATGTGCTCACGAGTAATCGTTTTTTTTCTAGCCATTTTGTTTTCCCCCTTTAAAATAGTATAGTAACAATTTGTGAAATCCCTATTACTATTATAGTCATTGTATCATCATTTTATTTTTAAAAAAAGTCTTAGGTACCTATTCTTGTTTTTTTAAAAAAATTTTAATGTTATTGTACTTTTGTACCTATCTTGTTAAATTTGATACCCGTTTGTTAGTATGATATTATAATGCCATTAAAAAGAAAAGAGAGGTCTGTTTTTTTATGACATTAAAAAATTTTAATTCTTTATTAGAAGCTTACGCAAAAGTAATTACAAAAGTTGGGATTAACGTTCAGAAATCCCATACGGTTGTACTTCAAGCTCAAGTTGAACAAGCTCCTTTAGCTCGTTTAATCGTAGAAGAAGCCTATAAACTTGGAGCTAAACAAGTGATTATGCAATGGAGTGATGATTTTGTCAACCGTCAAAACTTTATTCATGCCGATGAAAATATTTTAACCACTGTTCCTCAATATAAAATTGATGAAGTTGTGGATTGGGTCGATCAAGGAGCCAGTCGAATTGCTCTTGTTTCAAGTAACCCTGATGCCTTCGCAGGTGTCGATAACCATCGCATCTCTGAACATCAAAAAGCTTTTGGTAAAGCGATGATGCCTTTACGCCAAGCAAGTCAGGCAAATAAAATCAGTTGGTTAGTGGTGGCTGCCGCTGGAGAAGCTTGGGCTAAGAAAGTCTTTCCTACCCTTGCAACAAGTGAAGAACAGGTCGATGCGCTATGGGAAGCTATCTTCAAAGCGACCCGCATGTTTGAAAATGATCCGGTCAGTGCATGGTACGCTCATGAAAAACTACTCCAAACAAAAGCAAATGAATTAAATGCTGAACAATATGATTCTTTACATTATACGGCTCCTGGTACAGATTTAATCATTGGCTTACCTGAAGGTCATCTATGGGAAGGCGCAGGTAGTAAAAATGCACGTGGCGAAACTTTTATTGCCAATATGCCAACCGAAGAGGTCTTTACTGCTCCTGACTCACGTCGAGTTGATGGTTACGTTTCAAGTACAAAACCTTTAAGCTATGCTGGAAATACGATTGAAGGAATGAAATTTACTTTTAAAGATGGCGCTGTCGTTGATGTGACTGCTGAAAAAGGGCAAGAAGTTCTTAAAAAATTAATTGAGACCGATGAAGGTTCAAAACGCTTAGGTGAAGTTGCGCTTGTGCCTGACAGCTCTCCAATCTCTCAATCTGGTATTACGTTCTACAATACTTTATTTGATGAAAACGCGTCAAATCATTTGGCTTTAGGCTCTGCTTATGCTTTTAACTTAAAAGGTGGAACTGAAATGTCTGAAGATGAATTAGAAAAAGCGGGTTTAAATCGTAGTCAAACGCATGTTGACTTTATGATTGGGTCTAACGAAATGTCAATTGACGGTATAAAAAAAGACGGGTCACGTCATCCAATTTTCCGCAAGGGTGAATGGGCTTAACACTAAATATAAAAAAAGCATCGCTCCAAACTTTCAAAAGTTTGAAGCGATGCTTTTTTTGAATAAGACGTCCCCGACACGAATCGAACGTGCGACCTGTCGCTTAGGAGGCGACTGCTCTATCCTACTGAGCTACGAGGACACAGACTAGTAAGTTGTTATTTCAACATCACTAGTAATCTGCTTTATTTTCTCACTAAATTTTAAATTTGTCTAGTTCATTTTTAGAAAAACTATTGTTTCCACTTCGCGCCTTTGTTTTTTTGTTTCTTTTGGCGATTTTTTTTCTTCTTCTTAACTTTCTCGTCCGGCGTTCTCGAAACCGCTTGCTTTGCATTATTTGATCCGTTTTCACTTGTTTTTTTCTTAATTTTTTTTGTTGGTCCTTCTTGTTCTTCTAGCGCTATTTTTTCACTAACAATTTCACCAAAAGCCGCATGTTTTTCAATCAGTTCACGATTGAGCTCTCTTATCATTTGACGTAAGTTACGTAATTCACGCTCGTTAACCAAACTCAAGACCATTCCTTCATTCCCCATACGTCCAACCCGTCCTGAACGATGGACATAATCATCGGTCATTAAAGGAACATCGTATTGAACAACATAATACAAATTAGAAAAATCAAGACCGCGAGCACCAATATCCGTTGTTAAGAGTAAAGATACCTTGCCTTCTGAAAAATCTTGAATACTTGCTTTCCGCTCCGTTTGTGTCTGATCACTAGCTAACGTCAAATGTTTGACACCTAAAAAATTCAAGCGCTCCGATACTGCTCCAAGTTCACTCACAGAATTAAAGAAGACTAAAGCTTTAAAATCTGGAGTATGAGCTAACCGACGTAACACTTCTGTTCGTTTACGAGAAGGGGTCAAAATAAAGGCATGTTCTATTTTACCTTTAGTATCATCTTCTTTGGTCACATCAACAATCGTAACTTCCGTTTTAAAAATTTCATCTAATTCATTCTCGACACTCAATCCCGTTGCAGAGATCCCAATGATCGGTGTTTCTCTTTGAATGGTTTTAATAATGCCTTTTGCCGCTGTAAACTCATTTTGTGAAACCATGTCATCAATTTCATCAAGAACAAGTGCTTTTAATTGGTGCGCTTTAATTTTGCGAGCTTTGATTAGTTCTAAAATACGACCAGATGTGCCAATAACAATCTCAGGCCGCTTTTTTAGGCCCTCTAATTGACGACGAACATTAGCCCCACCAATAATCGTTTGAACTTTTAACTCCAGCCCTTGTGCCCAAGGACGAGCAACTGTAGCAACTTGAGACGCTAATTCTTGAGAAGGAAGTACAATTAGTAACTGATTCCCTTCACCTTTTTCAAGTTTTAATAATAAAGGTAACAAATAAGCTAACGTTTTTCCAGATCCTGTTGGAGAAACACCTAATACCGATTGTTCTGTTGCTAATAACTTAAATAATTTTTCTTGAATTAAAGTAGGCTCACTAAATTCATTTTTTTCCCACTCTTTTTGCCAAACTTCAGGTAATTGTTCAATCATTTTTTATCTTCCTAACTTTTATTGGTCTGCCTCGAAAAGAATATCACTTGTTTTACGCATGTGCGTCATCACCTCATGAACATCTTTCGCTAGCTGAATCCATTCTTGATAATTTTTTTGTTCTTCGACACCTAACGGATGATTAATTACTTGACTAAAAGCTAGAGCTTCCGCCACCATCGGATTTTCTAAAACGTCCGTAGCATGCTCGATTACTACTTTTTTATCTTTTTCACGCTCAATCATCGTTATTTTTTCGATTGAATTAATCGCATCAAGAATTAAAGTACCATCACTCAAATAAATTTCTGACGGTAACTGACTATCCGCATGCTTGCCTGTTTGCATGGTCACATCAAAGGTTGGATATCTAAAGATCATCATACCGATTCCATCGACACCAGTCGTTAACTTTTGATTAAAATAAAGCGCATCTTCTGGATAACCAAACCAACTAATCGCAGCATAGACGAGATAAACACCTAAATCCATCAAAGCTCCACCCGAATACTTCGGTGAAAAAATATTGGGTTCCTCGCCTCTCAAAACGGCATCATAACGTGAAGAATATTTCATAAAAGTCAGGTTAGCTCCTACAACATCGTCACGCGTTTTCAAAAGTGAGGTCACTTTTTTAAAATTCTCTTCATGAATATGACGAGCCGCTTCAAAAATAAAGACTTCTTTTTCCTCTGCTAACTCGACTAATTCATTCAATTCAGTGCTGTTAGAAGCCATTGGTTTTTCAACAATCACGTGCTTGCCAGCGCGGATGGCTTGTTCGGCTTGTTGATAATGCAAACTATTGGGTGAAGCGATATAAAGAACGTCTATTTGATCAGAATGAAATAAAGTCTCTAATTGATCCGTGATAAGACTTTCTTCTTGGTTTTCATAATGATCCGAAAATTTTTGTGCCTTTTTAACAGAACGTGAATAAACACCTTTCAATTGATAGGCACCACTTGCTAATGCGGCTTCGACAAACTGATGGGTAATCCAATTGGTTCCAACGATTCCTAAATTTAACACTTTTTAGCACAACCTTTCCCTGACTCAGTAAACATTACTTTTTATTTTCTTTCTATCATTTAGTATATCAAAAAATACTTTAGATTACCTCCTATCTACTGAATAATAAACAAGAGGTTTACGTAATATATCATCTTTCCATACTACTTGTAAATTTAAAATAACTCTTTATTTTCGTTTTAGGGAAATCTATTCTAGCAAGGAATGTTTCTATACAAGGTCTTTTAATTATGATAGAATGTATTAAATGTTAGAGTCTTGAGTCACTCTAATCCAGACGGTGAATAAATTTAAATTCATAAAGATTAAGTTTTCCATCTCATTGGACAAGCTCCATGTTGCGGAAAACTGCGGTGTCTAAGTGATTACACACCTATTTTTTGCTATGCGTTTTAATCAATTATTTATTCTATCCAACAAAAAAACATTTCAATTTAAAGGAGATTTTTATATGATTTTTAAAGTATATTATCAAGAAGAAAAAAAATTTAGTCCACAAAGAGAAAAAACAAAATCGCTTTATGTCGAAGGCGAAGATAGTGTGTCTGTTAGACGTTTACTAGCTGAAAAGACAGACTATAATGTTGAACTTATCCAACCCCTAGAAGGCAACCATTTAGACTATGAAAAAGAAAATGCTGACTTCACTCTTGTGGAGTTTAATTAATTATGAAAGTTCAAATAAAAAATAATGAGACAGGCGTCTTTGGTATTGGTGGACTTGGCGAAATTGGTAAAAACATGTACGGGGTGCAATTCCAAGACGAAATTATTATTATTGATGCAGGAATTAAATTTCCTGAAGATGATTTATTAGGAATCGACTATGTTATTCCTGATTATCAATATATCGAAAAAAATCTAAGTAAAGTTAAAGCTCTTGTTATTACTCATGGGCATGAAGATCATATCGGTGGGATTCCATTTCTCTTAAAAAGAATGAACATTCCGATTTATGCTGGTCCTCTTGCTTTGGCTTTGATTAGAAACAAACTAGATGAACATGGGTTACTACGCGATGCTGAACTCCATGAAGTTAATGAAGATTCTGTCATTAAATTTAGAAAAACAACCATTAGCTTCTATCGAACGACTCATAGTATCCCGGAAGCTAACGGCGTCGTTGTAAAAACACCCTCTGGTAATATTGTATATTCAGGTGACTTCAAATTTGACTTCACTCCTGTTGGTGAACCCGCTAACCTACACAAAATGGCACGACTTGGTGAAGAAGGCGTTCTTTGCCTTCTATCAGATAGTACCAATGCTGAAATTCCAGATTTTACCAAATCAGAAAAAATGATTGGTGAATCTATTTTACGAATTATTGAAAAAGTTGAAGGTCGTGTCATTTTCGCGACATTTGCTTCGAATATTTTCCGATTACAGCAAACAATTCAAGCTGCTTTAAAAACAAATCGTAAGGTAGCTGTCTTTGGACGTAGCATGGAAAATGCCATGGTCAATGGACGGAATCTTGGTTACATCACAGCACCGGATGATACTTTTATTGACGGACGCGATATTAATAAATATCAAGCAAATGAAATCATGATTTTATGTACAGGGTCTCAAGGTGAGCCGATGGCCGCTTTAAGTCGGATTGCCAACGGGACTCACCGTCAGATTTCAATTCAACCAGATGATACAGTTATTTTCTCTAGTTCACCTATTCCAGGTAATACGACAAGTGTCAATCGCTTGATCAACCTTTTATCCGAAGCTGGAGCCAATGTTATCCACGGAAAAGTTAATAACATTCATACTTCCGGACATGGTGGACAACAAGAACAAAAACTCCTACTGCGTCTTTTAAAACCTAACTATTTTATTCCTGTTCACGGTGAGTACCGGATGTTAAATGTGCATTCGCAATCTGCTCAAGCAACCGGTATTCCTAAAGACCATTGCTTTATTTTAAATAATGGAGATGTTTTGGCACTGACAAAAGATTCTGCGCGCCGCGCGGGTCACTTTAGTGCGGATGATGTCTATGTTGACGGAAACGGGATTGGCGACATTGGTAACATCGTCCTTAAAGACCGCCGTATTCTTTCCGAAGATGGTATTGTTTTAGCCGTTGCGACTGTTAATTATGAAACAGAAACGATTGTTGCCGGACCTGATATTCTATCTCGTGGCTTTATCTACATGCGAGAATCTGGTGAGTTAATTCAAGAAACACAAAAACTTTTATTTGATGCTATTCGCAAAGGTTTGAAACGACCAAATTGTGATGAAGCAATGTTAAGTGAGATTATTGTTAACACGGTACAGCCGTTCTTGATTGAAAAAACAGAACGTCATCCCATGATTTTACCAATGATTTTAGAAGCTAAGTAAAGCTCAAAAGCTATAATCTAACGAGTGAATGTTAGATTATAGCTTTTTTATTTTGATAATTTTGATACAAAAAAAGTACCTGTTGACGAATCAACAGGTACTTTTGATTAATTTACTAATTAAGCTTTAGTTACGTTAGCTGCTTGAGGTCCACGGTCAGTTTCTTCGATTTCGAAAGATACTGCTTGACCTTCTTCTAAAGTTTTGAATCCGTCACCTTCGATTGCTGAGAAGTGTACGAATACGTCGTTACCTTCTTCTTGTTGAATAAATCCAAATCCTTTTTCTGCGTTAAACCATTTTACTGTTCCTTGAGCCATGATATTTTCCTCCTCGTGCCATAAAGCACATATAATATTTGTAATTCTTGCTTTCGGTCGATAGAGGTGTCTATCTTTTTTGAAACGACTTCTATGTGATCCAAAATCAAATTACAAATTAATCATACCCCATGTGTTACTTAATTGCAAGTGATTACCTTGTCTTTTTAAATTTGATTTGTTTCTTGAAAACTTACATATTTTTCAGAACCAATCACTAAATGATCTAAAACATCAATTCCAAGTAAGCGCCCACACTCTACTAAACGTCGAGTAAATAAGCAATCGTGTTCTGATGGCTCTGGATTTCCTGAGGGGTGATTATGAGCTACAATAATTCTGGCAGCCGCTACTTTTACAGCTATTCTAAAAATTTCTCGTGGATGAGCGACCGATTGATTTAGACTACCAATGAAGATGGTTTGTTTTTTTATAATTTCATTTTTAGTATTCAGGTATAGAACAACCAAATGCTCCTGAAGATAATCTTGCATCTCAAGGACCAACTGTTCACCTAATCCCTGACTAGAAACGGCTTGACCCAACTTGTTTTGTGAAACACCATTCAAACGCTTGCCTAATTCAAAAACGGCTTGGATTTCAATGGCTTTCACTCGACCGACACCTGTTATTTCTTTTAATTCTTCCAAACTTGCCAGTTTTAATTCAAACAAATTATCAAAATGGCTCAAAATGTTTTGGGACAATTCCATGACATTGTATTTCTTTCCACCTGTTCGTAAAACAATCGCTAATAGTTCTTGAGTTGTTAAAAAATTAACACCCAATTGTTCTAGACGTTCTCGAGGTTTAAGCTCATTTGGAAATTTTTTAAATGACTTTATTTGCTCTTCCATAAAAAGACCTCCTTTTCATCAATAACATATGAAAAGGAGGTCTCTATTTTTATTTTTCTTGTAAACTCGCTAAATATTCATGCAGAGAAGGGTAAATCGCCATAGTTTTTTCTCTTGCTTCATCATTCGGTGGTAATAGGTCTGGAATCATTACCACAGGAACTTTAGCCGTATGACTGGCACGGATACCATTTAAAGAATCCTCTAACATCACCAATTCATCTGGTTCAGCACCTAATAAAGCAATCGCTTTTTCTACAATTTCTGGATGTGGTTTTGCATGAGTGACATCGTCCCCTGAAACAATACCAGTAAAGTAATCTGCCATTTTCGCATTTTCTAATAGCACTTCAATTGCGCCACGATTGTTACTTGAAGCAACAACACAAGGTATTTCTTCAGCTTTTAAATAATCGAGTAATTCAAAGACACCGGGTTTAATAGGTGCACCGATTTCAGTAAATTCTGTATGAATAGATTCACGTGTCTCTTTGATGAAGTTTTCAATATTTTCATCTGATGTTTCTGGAAAATCAACATAATAACGTCGATACGTTTCGGCTTCACCTTGACCTAATTCCGTTAAATAATGGGCTTTATCGTAGCCTTTAAGCCCCCACTTTTTAGCATATTCAATATTAGTACGACAGTAAACAGCCTCTGTATCTAGCAACAATCCATCCATATCAAAAATAATACCTTTAATTTTCTTCAATCAATGTTCCTCCTAATAAGACTTCGCGCACTTGCGAGATAAAGTAAAGTGATCCTGTAATCAAGATGACATCGTCCCCTGACCAATCATTTAGCGTGTCGGCTAAAGCCGCTTGCCAATGTGTATAAGGTTCTAAATCAAGAGCCTCATATTGTTCTTTAGTGAAAGCTTTTGGATAATCAAAGGTTGTCACTCGCAAGTTTAAATTGGGTACTTTTTTCAAATCATCCAACATTCCTTTGATATCTTTCGTGCTCAAGGCTGCAAAAATAGTATGAATTGTTTTTCCTGTAAATTCTTTGGTTAAATTTTCTTTTAAAACACTCATCGCATGCTCATTATGGGCACCATCTAAAATAATCAAAGGCTCATCCGAAATTTTTTCCATTCTACCTGGCCAATGTGCTTTTTTCAAACCATTTTTGATATGTTTCGGTAGCACACGTAATCCTAATTTTTCGCAAGCAATCAAATAAACTTGGATGGCGACACTTGCATTGTCAACTTGATGACGTCCTAATAAGCTCGTTGTTACATGGTCTAGTTTTAATTCTTGTGATTTAAAATTAAAACTTTCTCCCCATGTATCAACAGGCTGTAAGTACTCACTCACAAAAGCCTCACCATAACGATAAACAGGACTGCCTAATTCCTCTGCTTCTGCGCGAATAACTTCAAAAGCTGAATCTTCGACTTTCCCAACAACAATTGGTGTTCGTGCTTTGATTATCCCTGCTTTTTGATGCGCAATTTCTTCAATCGTGTCACCTAAAATATCAATATGGTCTAACCCTAGTGTTGTAATGGCTGAAACGAGTGGATGGATAACGTTTGTACTATCAAATCGTCCCCCTAAACCAACCTCGACAATCACCACATCGACTTTTTTTTCATAAAAATATTGAAACATCATCGCTGTTAGTATTTCAAACTCAACAGTATTTTTTAGTTCTTCATCTTGATCCATCTCATCAATAATTGGTTTCACTTTATTAAAAACTGCAACTAAATCATCGTCAGGAATTGGTTGACCATTAATCGCAATCCGCTCTGAGAATTGTTCAATATAAGGTGACGTAAAAGTACCGACAGTTAAACCAGCCTCTTCCAATAAACAACGGAGAAAGGTCGTTGTTGAGCCTTTACCATTGGTACCTCCTATGTGGATTGTCCTTACCTTATGTTGTGGGTTATCTAAACGTTCAAGTACTTCATTAATTCGAATCAATCCTGGGCGAATACCAAATTTTAAACGACCATGAATCCATTCCACTGTTTCTTCATAATTCATCCATTTTCACCTTTGTTTCCCTCGTTATTTTTTTAGACTATTAATTCGTTCTGTCACTGCTTGTTTACGTTCTAAATATTCTTTTTCTTTTTTACGTTCGCCTTCAACAACAGCCTCAGGAGCACTATTTACAAAGCGTTCATTAGCTAATTTTTTCTGAACTCGAACGACTTCACTCTCCCATTTTTTAAGTTCTTTTTCAAGACGAAGAATTTCTTCTTCGATATTGATTAGCCCTTCCAATGGTAAATAAATTTCAGCACCTGTAATGATTGTCGTCATCGCTGTATCGGGTGCTACTATTTCTTTAGCGATCACCAATTCTTCTGGATTACAAAAACGTTCAATATAATTCGTATTTTCTTTTAAGAAGGCTTCAACAGTGTCGTCATTTGTTTTAATTAATAATGAAATCGGTTTAGAAAGCGGTGTATTCACTTCTGCACGACTATTACGAACAGAACGAATCAACTCTTTTAAGACTTCCATGCCTTTAGCTGAAGCTTCATTTGTAAATTCTGGACGAACCTTTGGATAATTAGCGATAACTAAAGAGTCGCCTTCATGTGGTAATTTTTCCCAGATTTCTTCCGTTACAAAAGGCATGATTGGGTGAAGCAAACGTAAAATTTGATCTAGCGTATGTGTTAAAATGCTACGAGTCATATTTTTTTGTGTTTCGTCTTCACCGTAAAGAACTTCTTTACTCATCTCAATATACCAATCACAAAAATCATCCCAAATGAAATTATATAAATGACGCCCTGCTTCTCCAAACTCAAAACGATCAAAGAAATTCGTTACTTTTTCAATGGTTTCATTCAATCGTGTTAAAATCCATTCATCGGCTACTGTTTTCTTACCTTCTAATTGAATATCATCATAATTAAAATCTTCAATGTTCATTAAAACAAAGCGAGAAGCATTCCAAATTTTATTAATAAAATTCCAAGAAGAATCCATTTTTTCATAACTGAAACGCATATCTTGCCCTGGAGTTGAACCATTGGATAAGAACCAACGTAAGGCATCTGCCCCATATTGATTAATCACATCCATTGGATCAATCCCATTTCCGAGTGATTTACTCATTTTACGACCGTCTTCTGCACGGATTAGTCCATGAATTAAAACATTCTCAAAAGGACGTTTTTCAGTAAACTCTAAACTTTGGAAAATCATACGACTCACCCAGAAGAAGATAATGTCATATCCAGTGACTAATGTACTGGTTGGAAAATAACGTTTAAAGTCATGTGATTCTTCATCAGGCCAACCCATTGTTGAAAATGGCCATAGCGCTGAACTAAACCAAGTATCTAAAACATCTTCATCTTGAGTCCAATTTTCAAGATCTTTTGGTGCTTCTTCCCCCACATACATTTCACCTGTGGTTTTATGATACCAAGCGGGAATACGATGTCCCCACCAAAGTTGACGTGAAATTACCCAGTCATGGACATTTTCCATCCACGTCATAAAGGTCTGATTGAAACGTGGTGGATAAAAATCAACTTTATCATCTGTCGCTTGATTATTAATCGCTTCTTCTGCTAAGGGTTTCATTTTAACAAACCATTGTGTCGACAAACGTGGCTCTACAACTACGCCTGTTCTTTCAGAATGTCCCACACTATGGGTCATTTTTTCAATCCCTTTGAGTAAACCTAATGCCTCTAAATCTTCTATAATAGCCTTACGTGCCACGAAACGATCCATTCCAGCATATTTACCTGCTAAGTCATTCATCGTTGCGTCATCGTTCATTACGTTCACACGAGGCAATTCATGACGATTTCCCACCTCAAAATCATTCGGATCATGTGCAGGTGTAATTTTTACGACCCCTGTTCCAAAATCCATTTCAACGTAGCGATCAGCAATAATTGGAATTTCTTTATCCACTAAGGGTAAAATAACCGTCTTGCCAATAAAATCTTGATAACGTTCATCATCCGGGTGAACAGCAATTGCTGTATCGCCTAACATTGTTTCTGGACGTGTTGTTGCAATTTCTAGACGACCGCTACCATCTGCTAAAGGATAATACATATGATAGAAAGCACCTTCGACATCTTTATGGATGACTTCAATATCAGAAAGGGCTGTTTTAGCTTGAGGATCCCAGTTAATAATATACTCTCCACGATAAATTAGCTCTTTTTCATAAAGTTTAACAAATACTTTTTTTACCGCATCTGATAGACCATCATCTAAAGTAAAGCGCTCACGTGAATAGTCAAGTGATAGCCCAAGTTTCGACCATTGTTCGCGAATATGGCCTGCATATTCTTCTTTCCATTCTTTTGTTACCTCGATAAATTTTTCGCGCCCCAAATCATAACGAGTGATTCCTTCCGCACGAAGTTTTTCTTCCACTTTAGCTTGTGTAGCAATTCCCGCATGGTCCATTCCTGGTAACCAAAGGGTATCAAAGCCCTGCATTCTCTTTTGGCGAATAATCATATCTTGTAAGGTTGTATCCCAAGCATGGCCTAAATGTAATTTTCCTGTCACATTAGGTGGTGGGATAACAATCGAATAAGCCGGTGCTGTTTCATCACCGCTTGGTTTAAATAACTCTCGGTCTAGCCATTTTTGATAGCGACCTGCTTCAACTTCTTTTGGGTCAAATTTTGAAGCTAAATTTTTTTCTGTCATGACTTTCTTCCTTTCTCTCAAAAAAATAAAAAAAGCCCTAAAATATTTCTATTTTAGGACGAATTATTAATAGTTCGCGGTACCACCTAGATTACAACAACAGCCTTTTTCAAGGTGTAGTCATCACTCTTATTACAGTAAGGTATCGGTTACCAGTCGGACGAATCTTGCTCCTAAGCAACCTTCACATCTCACCCAAGGAAAGTCTTGCAGCCAATGAACTTTCTCTCTAAACCTTTTCCAAGATGTTACTCCTCTTAATCAAAGCAATAAGATATTTTCTTCATTCTACAATGAAAAATTGGAAAGGTCAAACCTAAATTAAATTTTTAGCTGCTACTAACGCTTTTGAATAATCTGGTTCCGTTGCAATTTCTGCTACGATTTCTTGATAGGCAATTTCACCTGTCGGTGTGACAACATAAATCGCACGTGCTAAGTGATTGATTTTTGGAATCACTAAACCGTAAGCTTCGCCAAATGATAAGTCTGTATCATGTAACATTGTCATCTCGACACCTTCAGCACCACACCATGCTGCTTGCTCTTCTTTAGTGTTATTTGAAATCGTGACAAAATTAATTTCTGCAATTTTGGCCGCTTCCTCATTAAAACGTTTGGTCTGAATCGCGCAAACACTGGTATTAATGTCTGGTACGACACTAATAATTAATGGTTTTGCGAGTAATTCTTTTAAAGAATGAGTTTCTTCGTTTAAATCTTGTAACGAAAATTCTGGTGCTTTGTCCCCAACTTTCGTTTGTTGACCTGCTAATTCTACTGCTTCACCTTTTAATGTTACGTTCATTTAAAAAACTCCCTCCATATATTCATTTCATACCCTTATCATCCCATATTCTGTTTTTATTACCTAATAACTTGCTCAACACTCAAGAAAAAGCCTAACAAAATCATTTCATTTTGTCAGGCTTTTTAACTATTTTTCTCTTAAAGTACAGATAAATCTGTACCATTATAATTTTCATCATAATAAATCAAAGTTTGCAATTCTGTCGTCAAATCAATATATTGAACTTGAATATGATGGGGCACTTTTAAACGTTTAGGTGCAAAATTCAATACCGCTGTCACCCCGGAATCAATCACTTGGTCCATTACACGTTGAGCTTTGTCGCTCGGTACCGTCATGATAACGGTCGTAATCCCTTCTTTTCTAACAATTTCTTTCAATTTTTCAATATCATAAACTTCAATATCATTGACTTTTTCTCCAATAATCATTGAATTTGCATCAAAGGATGCTACAATATTTAAATTTGAATTACGTCTGAAATTATTTTTCATTAACGCACGGCCTAAGTTTCCTACACCAATCAAGCCGATTCTTTTTTCAATATCTGTATTAAGGATTTCAGAAAAAACCTCGATAAGATAAGGAACATCATAGCCATAGCCACTCCGACCCAATTCTCCAAAATGTGAAAAATCACGACGAATTGTCGCTGAAGGGATTTGAATCATTTGACTAAATTCATTTGATTTTATGCGTTTAATTCCACTTTGATCTAACGTTTTTAAATAGCGAAAATATAAGGGTATTCTTTTAGCTGTTGCCTTTGGAATTGCTTTATTTTTCTTAATAGGTTCCACGTACTCATCCTCCTTTTTTGTGAGTAATTTCACATTAATAGTACCACGCTTTTTTTTAAAATTCAATTGTTTGTGAAAAGTTTTTTATTTTTTTATGTTAAACAACAATATATTACCATTTTGCTATTTAATCTCCTTCCATTTCTACATCAACTTTTATTTTCAACTATTTTTAAACTTAATCTCCCTTTTATTTATTCCGCTTATCTTTTAACCTTTATTTATTTCACACAATCAAATAAGACTAAATATGATGGTCTAGACAATAAAAACAATAACTCATCGACTTTTTACTGTCGTGAGTTATTGTTTTGCTTCCCTTTATAAAAGATCGTCCACTTCTTCAGTCATTTGATTTAAAAATTGATCAGTGGATTTAATTTCTGTCATTAAAATTCCTTCTAATGCTCTTTTAATCAAACCATCGACATCCAAACGTTTTTCATAATCTATAACTTTTTCTAATTTTGGTTTTGTTTTTGGTTCCGGTGGGGCGAAAATTGTACAGCAATCTTCAAATGGTTGGATTGCTAATTCAAAGGTATCAATCTTTTCAGCAATTTTAATAATCTCACTCTTATCCATCGCAATAACCGGACGAATAATCGGAGTCGTGGTCACTTCATTAATGGCTAGCATGCTGTGCATCGTTTGTGAGGCGACTTGACCCAATGACTCCCCATTGATAATCGCTAAACCTTTTCGTTGCTGACGTATCAACTCCGTCAAACGTAACATAAAACGACGAGTAACGGTCATCCAGTAACCTGAAGGGATTTGGCGTTTGATTTCTTCTTGAATTTCTGCAAAAGGAACTGTTATAAATTGAATATTACCAACATAAGGCGTTAGTTTAACCGTTAAATCTTTTGCTTTTTGTAGAGATTGTTCGCTAGTATACGGTGGGCTAAAGAAATGAACAGCCTCAACTTCTACTCCACGTTTCATTGCTAAGTACCCTGCAACAGGTGAGTCAATTCCACCAGATAGCATTAGCATTCCTTTACCACTTGAACCAACGGGCAAGCCACCTGCCCCAAAAATAGTTTCACATGATAGATAAGCCGCTTCTTGACGAACTTCAACTTCCATACGAATATCCGGCTTCACCATTTTGACTTCAATTCCTGGCATGCCGTTAAAAATAGCTGCACCAACCTCACGATTAAGATCGTTTGTATCCCAGACAAATTCTTTATCGCTGCGACGACTTTTCACTTTAAACGTTTGGCCTTCTTTCCAAACTTCCTTCATCATCTCTAGTGCCGTATTTTTAATCATTTCTGTTTCTTTTTCGATTTTGATAACAGGTGAAAAACTTTGAATTCCAAAAATTGGTTTCAAACGGTCCATCACTTCATGGCTATCTTCATCGTTCAACATGAGATGCATCCGATCACGTTCCCCACGAATCTTCACCTCGGGAAACTCATGTAAAGCCTGTTTTACATTGCGTGCAAGTTGACTAATGAATAAGCGTCGGTTCTTTCCTTTAGTTGATAATTCGCCATAGCGAACCATTATCTCAGTATATTTCATAATTACTCCTTTAGTTGTTATCTATTTAGTTTTGAAAACTTTTTATATAATTGATTAAAAATCGTCAAAAATTGTTCGACTTCCGTCATCGTATTATTTTCATCTAAACTAATCCGAACAGCCGTTTCAGCTTCTTTTTTAGGGATGTCCATTGCTTCTAACGTACTACTATTTAACTTTTTCTTACTTGAACAAGCACTTGTTGTTGAAATATAAATATCTTTTTCTTCTAACGCATGAACTAAAACTTCACCTCGAATGCCACGTATTCCAAAACAAAGAATATGGGGCGCTGAAGTAGCAGCTTCTGTTGACGAGTAGATAGAAACCCATTCATATTCAGATAATGCTGAAAGCAAGCTATCTTTTAAATGACGAACTTTCTCTATTTTCCACTCTGAATCAGTTAACGTTAAACGTAAGGCTTTAGCTGTACTAATATTTCCTGGAACATTTTCAGTTCCACTGCGCTGATTATTTTCTTGACCACCACCAGCAAATAGAGGTGAAAGACGAGTTCCCTCCTTACGATATAAAATACCGACACCACGAGGACCATGAAACTTGTGAGCAGAAAGGGTCACAAAATCAACTCTTTCAGTTAACCAAGTCGTGATTGGAACTTTTCCAATCGCTTGCACCGCATCTACATGATAGTGAATTGTCGGATAATCCTCTAAAATCTCACTTATTGCTATAATGGGTTGAACACTTCCCACTTCATTATTAACAGCCATCGTTGATACTAAAATCGTTTCTGGTCGAAGTAGTTGTTTTAAAGCGATAGCATCAATTATCCCTTGCGCATTAACCGGTAAAATTGAAACTTCAAAGCCTTGTGCGATTAATTGTTCGGCTGCTTTAGTCACAGATGGATGCTCAATCGCTGAAATGATAATATGATTACCAAAAGGACGTTTTTCAAAAGCCGTTCCTTTTAAAACCCAATTATTCCCCTCTGTTCCACAGCTTGTAAAATAAATTTCACTTGTTTTAACCCCAAGTAATCCAGCAACTTGTTCCCGTGCTTTCGTCAATAGGTTTTGCGCATTTTCACCTAATCGATGTAAACTCGATGGATTTCCAATAAAACGTTGACTTGTTTTAACATACGTATCTAAAACGTCACGCTGAATGGCGGTTGTTGCACTATTATCAAAATATATCATTTTTTCACTCTTTTCTAGAAAATTCACTCTTCATTATACCTTCTTCAATTCATTCCTTCAATGAAAGATAACTCTTATTTTTAGCAATGAAAAAAACAGTAGACTAAGCTACTGTTTAAATCATGATATCTTTATTATTTAAATAATATTTTCTAATACGTTCTGTTACTCCCGGTTCAATTCTCTCGACTGCTTCAGAAATCACATTTAATGATTCTTCATAGTCATGATCATTTGCAAATAGGAGCATACTCTTATCGATTGCATTTTTGATTTCTGGGTGAGAAAAGCGGAAACGGTTAGCATACTGAATCATTTGTTCGGTCAATGCCGCACTGTCAATTAGATTATCCGTTTTGTCTTTCAACGACGTCAAATCATCTTGACAAGATTGTACGAGATAATCGATATGATCCATATCTATTCTAATCTTGTTAAGTTCTCGACTTAACTCCTCAATTCTTTCAGTTGTTACAAAGAAAAACTCAAGATAATTATTAGGAATACCTGGTAATCTTTGTTTTTCGATATAACGTTTTAACATACGCAATTCAAGTTCATAGTCATCGATACTTTCTAAGGCTTTACGCTCTCTTGGAACGACACCCTTAATCGATTGATCTATTTTTATCTGTTCTGCTTCAATATCTTTCAACTGAGCTAAACTTTCTTTGTAGAAAGAAGCAACCTGAGTAAAGATAGCTTTTTTCTCTTCTAAATTTGTTTCTATGACTTCTACTTCTTTACGAATTTCTTCCATTTGTGCTTGGAATCCTCTTGCTTTTCCAATCTCATTACCATTCAAAACGTAACTTTGGGAAACATGGTCCAGTTCAACCATCAGTACTTCATTATTATCCTCAGCATGACTCAAGAAGTTCGTTAATTGAGCTTTGTGGTCGTTAACATACTGACGTGCTTTAATTTCTTTTTCCATCACGTCGTATAAAACATCAATATCTTTAGCCATTTCATCATTTAATTTGCCTACATTTTCTACTTCTAATTTTTCTAAGTTCATTAAAGTAGAATGGATGCGACTTTCTAATTTTTCAACATTCGCTAAAATTGTATCATTCTCAAACACATAGTGATCTTTTTTAAGCGTTGCATAACCGCTCTTGATCTCTTTTAATTGTTTAGGGAAAATTTTATCTAATGTTTCAAACAATGGTGGCACTTGCTCAATCACATTTTTAATTTCATAAGTTTTCTCTTCTGCATTTTCTAAAACCGTGCGTGCTTCCATAGGGTCACCCGCTGTGTTTAATGCTTTAAACTGAGTAAACTCACGTTCAATACCCTGGATTTGCTTACCTAATTCTTTATAAGCGACACCATAAATATCGGGATCTTCCGTCAGAACTTCACTAATTTCCTTATAAGAATCTAGTGCTGCTTGAACTACCTCAGAGTTTCTTTCTTCACTTTCAGCAAGTTCTTTTAAGCCATGACGTATTTCATCCACTTCTTTTTCCATACCTGATAAAGTAAGACTTGCTTCATCGCAAGCATCTTTCACTTTGAAGAAGCGAAAGGTTTCATTTAAGTTTTCAATTTCAAAGATGAGACTTTCTAACTCTGCAAAAGAGATAGTTGAGATGTCGACCCATTTCTGGTTCCACTCTCTAAAGGTGTTTTGACTTTGGCCTACTAAGTGCATTTTTTTAACGCCATCAATTTCTTCTAATATCGGCAAATCGAATAGAGCAATTTTACGATTTTCGAGTTCCTCCAACCGCTCTTGGTTCTTTCGCTTGATTAAAAAGGTGGCTAGATAGCAAAGAACTGCTACGATAACTACAATCAGTAGTATCCATAACCAAAGTGTATTTTTCATGAAATTTCCTCCATATATTCTTTAATCACCACTACCCTCTCCACACACCAGAAAAAAACAGTTTTCAATACTATAAAAGATTAGACTGAAAAGCTGTACTTCATGCAAGTCGATAATATATTAGAAAATTTACATCTAATTAAGATTATATCACAATCAACTGATTGTATCACTAATAAATTATCTAAAAAAAATAATTTATTAACAGTTTTTTTATTTTTAACTATTAGCATTTCAAAAGACTGCTATTTTATCACTCTTTCCCTTTTGAATCTTGTATTTGTCGCAAGAGTTCAGCCTTAATTTTAGGTTCTGGGGCATATTTTTTATCCCAATGTTCTGGCTTCAATACCTTGCCAGTTATTTCATGATAATGTGGTTTCCCATCTAGAAATATTTTCCCCATATTGGCTTCATGAACATAATTAAATAACGGGTCGGGATTGATTCCCATCAAAACAAAGCTACCATAAGTAAAATAAAGTAAATCAATCAAACCATCGACTTCATCAACCAATCGGTCTACTTTCCCCTGCTTTTTTTGATTGGTTTTCTCTAAGGCTTGATACATGCTTTCAGTGAGTAACTCAATGTCTTTTTCAACTTGCTTGCTATCGCCTTCTCTGGCGGCATATAAAAACTCAATTAATTCTTCTGCCTTGAAAGTCGTTCGATAAAAGGCTTCTTGACCTGTTAACGGACCTGGCCCCTTACGTTCTACTGGATCAAATACTTTATGAAATTCTTTTGCTTTTTGATAATAATCAGTCATCTTTTTCTCCTTAACGAATTACACCTAGTTCTTTTAGTGCTAAATAAATACCATTGTCCTCGTTGCTACTTGTTGTAGCGTAGGCGACTTCTTTCACTGCTTGAGGCGCATTTCCCATCGCAATCCCAAAGCCCACTTCACTCAGCATTTGAGTGTCATTCCAACTATCACCAAAGGCAGCAACATTTTTCAAATCAAAAGATAAAGTTTGACAGATTCGCTTAATTCCATCAATTTTAGACGTTCCTTTAGGAATAATATCCACTGAAATTGGATTAGAACGAGTAAACGTACAATCTGGAAAACGTGCCTCTAATTCTGCTTGTTCACTTTCTGGACTTAATAACACACACTGATAAATGGGCCTTGAAAAAATCGGAAGTTTTTGATAATAAGATTTACTTGTCGGTAATTTAGCTCGCTGATCTAATTGACGACTTAAATCGCCATTTTTTATCGCTTGAGGTAAATAGTGATAGAGTTGTTTCATTATCTTTTTTTGACCTAAACGGATAGAACGACTGCCATAAAAACGATGACGCCCACCGAAAACAAGGTCTCGATTTCCTTCATCTGCAAATTTAGCAATTTCACGTAACGTTTCCACTTTAAAATATTTTTCATAAATCCCTTCTGTCTGCGTAAAGGCGAGTTGGCCATTATAAAGAACGTAGCCATCGACTACCACTCCATCGATCAATTCAGCTGTACTTGCTGGCCCTCTCCCACTGGCAATACCAACAAAAATATCTTGCTGATGTAATTTTTCTATAGCTAAAAGAGTACTTTTCAGCGGCTTTCCCTGTCCCGTTAACAGTGTACCGTCAATATCAAAAAAAACTGCTTCAATCATCTTACATAAGCTCCTCTCTTAAAATAACGCGATTTGACTAGGATTTAATCCTTGATCTTTTATTCCTAGTAACTGTTTTAATTCTAAACCATTTATCGCAGCATCTCCACCTGAATTATTATTAAAAATAACAATACTCTTTTGTTGATGCTGTTTGATGGTTGCTGCGAACTCCTTTAATTCGCTATCGGAATAATGATAAAGCGTTCGTTTCTTACGCCAATCAGGTCCCCGTTCTTGCCAAAAAGCAAGATTTCGTCCATGTAGACGATAGTATAAAAGTTCCGGGTTGGTGACTTCTACTACAAATGGGACCGAATGGTTACGAACTTGAGGTTCGTCCACACTGACTAATGTAAAATGATAATCTCTCATAAAAGAAAACATATCCGTTCGATATTTTTCTTCATACCAACTTTCTGAACGAAACTCTAACGCTAATGTTTCATTCGGAAACCACTGCCGTATTTTTTTTAAATACCTCACATTTTTAGGTTCACAGCGAAAAAAATGAGGAAATTGAAATAAAACAGCCTCTAGTTTATTTGCACTTTTTAATGGTTTTAGCATTTCGTGATAGTGGACATACATCTCTCTTTCATTAACAAACGTTTCCGACCAATCGGCATGCCCTGTCATCGCCTTATGAGCTTTTAAAATAAAACGAAAAGAAGTAGGTGTTTCAGCAACCCACTTTTGACTGACTTCCGGTGACTTAATTCCATAGAAGGTCGTATTTAATTCGACAACTGGAAAGTAAGAAGCATATTCCGCTAATGTCAATTTTTTTTTATTCAATAGATGACCGTGCTCATAAAAACTAGTCATCCCTACCATCATCATTTCTCTCACCTCTTTGGTTCTAATTGTAACAAATTTTGTTCATTCCACACATTATTTGCCATCAAAATAAAAAAAGGAATGTCGCATCATCTCATGCTCATTCCTTTTCTCTGATTTTTACCGAACTTAACTTAAACGAAAGATATAAAGGAGTTTTTCTTGAGAGGAAATTAACTCAATCGTTTTTTAAGTCCTTACTGATACTATTCGTAAAAAAGCTGATTATTTTTTAAATATTATAAATTTATTATTTCTTTATCTTTAGCTATCATCAACACACCATCACCTAGCGGTAAAATAGTAACCGTCAAATCCGGATGACCTAAAACAGTATCATAAAGTAAATTGAGTTTACGATGAATTGTTCGTTGGCTTTTAGGAACCTCCGCTCGATTATGCATAATTGTTCCTGCTTGAAAAACATCATCAATCATTAAGACTCCCTCTGTTTTCAAAAGGCGTAAACATTCTGGTAAAAATTCAATGTATTTTGATTTTGCACTATCCATAAAAATAAAATCATACGGTCCTTCTAGAGTGGGTAAGACATCTTTCGCGTCTCCTTCAAGTAAAGTGACTTGTTTTTCAACCTTTAAATCTTTAAACGTTTTTTTCGCTTTACGTAACATAACATCAAAACGATCAATGGTTGTAACGTGTGACGATGGGCCCATTGCTTCTAACATTAAACTGGCTGAAAAACCCATTGCGGTTCCTATTTCTAAAACATTATTTGCTTTTATTTGTTTTAAGAAAAAACGTAAAAAAGTTGCTGTTTCATTAGGAATGACGGGTATTCCATCGACAGCTGCTTGCTTTTGAAGTTCTCCTAATTGACCTGTCATTGAAGGCTGACGTTCACGGATAAGTTCTAACACTTCCTCTTTTAACACAGGTCGATGCATCATTTCATTTCTCATGTTTCTTCTTCCTTTCTTTTTCTCAATTGATTATACAAGACCGCTCATAAAAAGTCGATTGTGGAAAAAGTCGATGAGCCTTTTATCTTTTCTAGTTTTCTAAAAAAGCAGACATTGGTACAGTTGACATCGTTATTGTTTTAACCTATTCTATAACTATCAAAAGGAAAAGAGGTCTAGTTTTTTAATGGAGAAAGAAAAGTATTATGCGTTATTAGGTAGATCCTTCAATTCGACTGACCAAGTAGTTAGTGAAATTATCAATCTGAAAGCGATCTTAAATTTACCTAAAGGAACGGAACATTTTGTCAGTGACTTACATGGTGAATACGATGCCTTTCAACATCTTTTAAGAAATGCATCTGGTAACATTAAAGGTAAAATCAAAGATTTGTTTTATCTAGAGTTAAGTACACAGGAACAAAAAGAATTAGCAACACTCGTCTACTACCCAGAGCTCCGTTTAGAACGCTTAAAACATCACCTTTCAGCAGAATGGTATAAAAAGACGATTGATCAACTTATCCAACTCACGCGCTTATCTGCTTCAAAATACACGCGTTCAAAAGTTCGCAAATCATTACCAGAACGATTTCGTTATATTTTAGAAGAGTTACTTTATCAAAATTACTCAACTAAGGACAAAGAAGATTACTATAACCAAATCATCACAGATGTCATTCAACTCAAACAAGCGAAAGCTTTAATTATTGATCTTAGTTACACGATTCAACGCCTAGCGATCGATCACTTGCATATTGTAGGTGATATTTATGACCGAGGTCCTGCCCCAGATAAGATTATGGAGGCTTTAATTGATCATCATTCTGTTGATATTCAATGGGGAAACCATGATATCATCTGGATGGGGGCTGCCTCTGGTTCAAAAATTTGTATGATGAATGTGATTCGGATTTGTGCACGTTACTTTAACCTTTCGATCATTGAAGATGCGTATGGGATTAACCTTAGACCATTACTCACCTATGCTGAAAAATACTATACTGACAATCCCGCCTTCCGACCAAAACTGATGGATAATGTAAAAGTTGCTCAAGAAGTCTTAGATGAAACTACCAAAATCCATCAAGCAGCGGCTATTTTACAGTTCAAACTTGAAGAACAACTCGTCGCTAGACGTCCAGAATTTAATATGTCCCATCGCAAATTGCTATCTAAAACTAATTATGAAACTCATGAAATAACCATCAACGAGGAAATACACCCTTTAACGAATACTTGCTTTACAACAGTCAACCCTGAAAATCCTGCTGAAATAACAGCAGAAGAAAATCAAATTCTAGATCATTTATTACATGGTTTTATTCATTCTGAAAAATTAAGAAGACACCTTAATTTCCTATTTAAAAAAGGAAGTATGTATCTGGTTTATAACGAAAACCTACTCATTCATGGTTGTGTTCCTCTATTAGCAGATGGCTCTTTTAAGGCACTTAATTTAGATGGGCAAGCTTATTCTGGAAAAAAATTAATGGACTTTTTTGAAAATGCGTTAAGACAAGCTTACAAAGAACCTTGTTTAACAGAAGACTTTAATACTGATTTGATTTGGTATCTATGGTCTGGTGAGTGTTCTTCACTTTTTGGAAAAAAAGAGATGACCACCTTTGAACGCTACTTTATTGAAGATAAAACCACTCATAAGGAAATCAAAAATCCTTATTATGCTTTACGTGAAGATGAACAAGTCATAAAGAAAATTTTAGCTGAATTTGATTTATGTGGTGAAGATAGTCATATTATTAATGGTCATACCCCAATTAAAGAAATTAAAGGTGAAATTCCAATCAAAGCCGGTGGTAAAATGATTGTAATTGATGGTGGCTTTTCAAAACCTTATCAAAAAACAACTGGCTTAGCTGGATATACGTTACTGTATAACTCCTACGGTATGCAACTCGTGGCTCATAAAGCCTTTTCCTCGATTGAAAACATTCTTAATCTGCATGAAGATGTCTTGTCTATTCGCCGGGTTGTTGATCGACCGCTCGAACGTAAAAAAGTATCCGATACGACGATTGGGCAACAATTAAAAATCGAAATCGCGGATCTAACTGAATTACTCAATTATTATACCTATCATTAAAAGAACATCAAATTTCTGTTTTAAGTTAACAGAAATTTGATGTTTTTTTGCTTACTATTTTACTGATTTTTCAATTTACAGATTCAATTTCGCTCGATTTTTTTGAACGGATTGACGTACTTTTTCAATTGTACGCATTTTGTGATTCCAACATTCTTTCGATAAATCCACTGGATACTTTTGCGGATTGAGATTTCGTTTGTATTCTTCCCAAAGCGAATCTAAATTATTGGTCGCATACGCCTTTATTTCATTTAGTGTTGGTAAATCATAAACACGCTCTCCTTGATTGTAAATCTCTTTTAAAAGCGGACGAGCATCAAAATTTACCACCGTTTTATTAATAAATGTGTGTAGTGGATGGAACATGAACAATTCCTTTTCGGTTCTAGGATCTTCGTGCCATAACGTGACATAATCTCCTTCAGACTTACCATCATTTTTACCAGTAATCCGCCAAACTTGTTTCTTTCCAGGTGTGGATACTTTTTCAGCATTGCTCGATAATTTGATTGAATCCATCATTTGACCTTTATCATTTTCAATCGAAACTAACTTATAAACGGCTCCCAACGCTGGCTGGTCATACGCTGTTATTAGTTTAGTCCCAACACCCCAAACATCGATTTTTGCTCGTTGCATTTTTAAATTTAAGATAGTCGATTCATCCAAGTCATTAGACGCGTAAATTTTAGCTTCAGTAAAACCAGCCTCATCTAATTGTTCTCTGACTTTTTTAGAAATATAAGCCATATCACCACTATCTATACGAACACCTAAAAAATTAATCTTGTCGCCAAACTCTTTTGCCACACGTATAGCATTAGGAACACCACTTAGTAAAGTATCATAGGTGTCTACCAAAAAGACGCAATCTTTATGTGTCATAGCATAGGCCTTAAAGCCTTCATAATCATCTAAATAAGATTGAATCAAACTATGGGCATGTGTTCCTGCAATTGGTATTCCAAATAGCTTACCTGCTCGGACATTACTTGTGGCATCAAAACCACCAATATAAGCCGCTCGAGTCCCCCAAATCGCTGCATCCATTTCTTGTGCGCGACGTGTTCCAAACTCCATAATAACATCATCTTCACAGACTGTTTTTATTCTAGCTGCTTTGGTTGCAATTAAAGTTTGATAGTTAATGATATTTAAAATTGCGGTTTCGACTAATTGACATTGAGCAAGCGGGCCTTCAACTTGAAAAAGAGGTTCATCATAAAAAACCATCTCTCCTTCTACAACTGAGCGAACCGTACATTCAAATTTAAAGTTTTTCAAATAGGTTAAAAATTCTTCTGGATAATCGGTCACTTCACGTAAATAAGCAATGTCTTCTTCTGTAAATTTTAAATGATCTAAATAATCAACAATCCGTTCTAAACCTGCGAAAATAGCATAACCATTTTTAAATGGCATTCTTCTGAAATAACATTCAAAAACGGCATTAATTTGATCTCGACCCAACTCCCAGTAGGTTTTCATCATATTTAACTGATAAAAATCTGTATGTAGAGCTAAGTTGTCAGCTTCTTGTTGCTTCATCATTTTATTCTCCAACCTTCATTTGTGAATTTATACCCTCTATTTTACGTGTCTTATGAAATATTCTCAACCTTTTTCCCTTTTCCTTTCATTTGTTATTCATTATTCCTCTTTTTTGTTGATAAACCTTACTTTTTTATACAAAAAAAAGAGTAACTTAACATTTTTTGATAAAAATGCCGCTGTTACTCTTCATAAATTTTTTTAAGCTTGAATGACTGTTAATAAACTTTCAAATAATAATGCACTCGATGCTGCACCTGGATCGATATGACCGATTGCACGTTCACCTAGATAAGAAGCACGACCTTTTTTGGCCACTAATTCTTTTGTTGCTTCTTTGGCTGTAGTAATTCCTTCTTTTGTGAGTTCATCTGCTGCTAACAAGTCAACAACAGCAGACCAAACATCCACCATCGTTTTATCGCCAACTTCTGCTTTTCCACGCTGTTTAATTCCTGTAAGTCCAGCGGAAATAACTTGAGTCAACTCTTCTGTCGAAGTTACCTCATCCATATCTTTCATGGCTTTCATCATCCCCATGAAGGCAGATCCATATAAAGGTCCTGACGCTCCTCCAACTTTAGAAATCATTGCCATCGAGATCACTTTAAAAGTATCTGTTAACGTTTGAGGCTGTTGCTTTTCGAAAGCCTCTTGATAGGCTTGGACACCTCGAGCCATGTTATTACCGTGATCTCCATCACCAATCGGAGTATCTAAATCACTTAAAAGAGCTTTATTAGCTTCAATTTGTTTTGTAAATTCATTAAGCCAAGCTTGGGCCTCTACTACAGTCAATTTCATTATCTTCTCTCCTTTTACCAAGAAATCGTTTGAACGTCACTTGTTAATGCGGTTAACCAATCGGTAGTTTCTAAATTAATTAACGTTAAGGATAATCCCTGCATATCAATAGAGGTCATATAATTGCCCACCTTATGATAAACAACTTCAATTTCTTGTCTTTCCAATTCCGCTAAGCAATCATTCATAAAAATAAATTGCTCCATTAGTGGGGTTCCACCCATCCCATTAACAAGTATCCCCACTTTTTTAGGTTTAGCTGCGCTATCTTCTAAAATTTTATCAACCATTTTTTTTGCTAGAACAGCTGAGGGTTGTATTTCTTCACGATGATAACCTGGCTCACCATGAATACCAACTCCATATTCAATTTCATTTTCCGCTAAGTCAAAACCAGGTTTACCAACTTCTGGTACTGTAGCTGCTTTCAAGGCAATACCAATTGTCTTGATTTGTTGGACTAGTTCATCGCCTAATGCTTTTAATTCAGCCAGTGAGCGACCTTCTCTAGCAAAGTGACCTAGCACCTTATGAACAAGAACCGTTCCAGCCACGCCACGTTTACCTGCCGTATAGGTACTGTTCTCTACAGCAATATCATCATCAACAACAACCATTTCAACTGCGATATCTTCCATCTCAGCTAATTCTTTTGCCATATCAAAATTTAAAATATCTCCTGTATAATTTTTAACAATCATTAGTACCCCTTGACCAGTATTAACAGCTTGAATTCCAGTTAAAATTTGATCTGGCGTAGGCGAAGTAAAAACGTCACCTAAAACAGCTGCGCCGAGCATTCCCGTACCAACGAAACCAGCATGTGCAGGTTCATGACCACTACCTCCACCTGAAACTAAACCCACTTGGTTCGATGGAGCAACTTGAGCGACAACACGAGACTCTTCAACACGTTTGATAAGAGATGGATAGCTTTTAACCATACCACTTAGCATTTCTTCGACAATTTTACCTGGATCATTGATTATTTTCTTCATTTAATCCCATCCTTTTTTTCCCGAATTTTTTGCTTCGGTTATCATTTGATTGACGTCATCAGTAATGCTCGCTGTAATCGCTGCAGCAAATGCTCCTTCTACTAATGGTGCGTCAACTAAATGGTACCTTTTTTGTTGCTCTTCTTCAAGCATATCTTTCGCTAAGTCAGAACTCATCACTGCACTACCTAAATCTGCAAAGACTAAAAAAATGGCATCTTCTGGTGCATCATTCACTACTTCGATGATTGGCATTGGATCAGATCCTAATTCTCCATCAGAAGTACCACCTAACGAATGCACACTAACCTCTGCTGATTGATTCATTTGGTCAATCATTTCTTTTAAACCATTTGTTATTTGTTTACTGTGAGACATCAATAAAATATTTTTTTGCATTTTGTCACTCCTTGTTTGTTTATCAAATGTTTTTATTTTTATAAGCAGCACCTATTTTATCAGCCACAATAATGGCATTTGCTACTTCTTCTTCAACAATCGGGAATGGCATTGAATGGATAGATTCTTCTGGAATACAAGCGATTTTGGCCACAGCTAAAGCTTCATCATAAGTGATGGTTTCAACACCTAAATCTTTTAACGTCATTGGTAAACCAACAGATAAACAGAAAGCTAAAACAGCTTCTAACTCTGCTTTGTCCGCATCTTCTAAAATAAGTTGTGCAATCGTTGCAAACGCAACTTTTTCACCATGTAAAGCCCCATGAGCACCTGGTAGAGCGGTCATTCCATTATGAATAGCATGTGCAGCAGCCAAACCACCACTTTCAAAACCTAAACCGGATAACAAAATATTAGTTTCAATAATTTTATTAAAGGCTTCAGTCACAAGATTAGCATCACAAGCAATTTTTGCTTGTAAACCATCTGCTTGTAAATATTTCCAACATAAATGTGCCATTTCCAATGCCGCATAAGTTCCGCTTGCATCTGGTGTTAAACCTTCTCGAGAACCCATAGGTAAACTTGCATTCACACGGGAATAAGATCGATGAGTGGCACGTGCTTCAAAATAAGTTGATAACGCATCTCCCATACCTGCTACTAGGAAACGAGTGGGTGCTTTAGCAATTACTTTAGTATCTACTAAAACAACACTTGGACTTTGTTTAAAATAAGCATAATCATCAAATGAACCATCTGCATGATATAAAACAGCTGAATGAGACGTTGGCGCATCTTGCGCTGCAATAGTTGGCACAATAATTAAATGTTCACCTTCAGCTACTACTTTAGAAGCGTCGATAGCTTTTCCACCACCTAAACCAATCACACAATCCGTTTGTTCTTTACGAGCAACTTCTTGTAATCTTTTCGTTTCCTCACGAGTCACCTCGCCACTGAAACCGCCTTCAACAAAGTGAATATTAAATTTCTTTGCCGTCGCTTCTAGCTGTGGACGAATACGTTCCACATCTGTTGGGTGTGCAATTAGTAAAGCTGATTTTCCAAACGTTGAAACAAAATAACCTAAATTTAATAATTCATCCTCTCCTTGTACATATTTAGTTGGTAAGATTAGTGCTTTTCTCATCTTTCATCATCCTTCCTTGTTTATACCATAATAATAAAACGTTTTCAAAGAATTATCATTGGCTTTTAACACTCTTTTCTTATACAATGAAATTGACTTTACTTGCTAAATAGACTTTTTATGCTATTTGTGAAAAAATAAATGATTTTATCTAAAGGAATGATTTTATGGGGATGACTTTTGAACTAGAAAAAGTCTTAGATTTAAAAAAATGGGAAAAAGTTCAAGAATCCATTGCAATTGCCACACAAGTTGCGATTATTTTAATCGATTATAAAGGAAAACCAGTAACGCGGCACAGTCGTATCCAACCGTTCTGCCAGTTAGCTCGAGTCCATCCTGAGTTGGGAAAATTTTGTGAAAAATGTGATGCTCGTGCAGGTTTGGAAGCCGTTAGAACCGGTGAACCTTTTATATATCGTTGTCATTTTGATATTGTTGACATGGCCATTCCCATTTTAGTCGATGGAAATTACACAGGTGCAATTATGGCTGGCCAAATTAAATTAGCCGATCAACAACATTCATTAGAACAAGTCTTGACTCTCCCAAATCAAGAATTACTCAATCAATTTAAACAAAAATATCAGCATTATTATGATACCTATCCTGAATTACCTTTAAATGATTTAAAAAAAGTTGCAAATATGCTTGAAACTTTGAGTGAATACATTGTTTCTGAAGCCATCAAAAAAGACTACTTAGTTCAAGCCTACCAACACACTTTAAATATTGTAGATAGCACGTCAAACACTCAATCCTCAATAACGACTGAAACGCTTGAGTATGTAAAAAAAGAAGTTAGTTCGACCCTACTCGATAATCGATTATTAAAGTTCAGTCAGGGGGATAAAACGCAAAACAAGCAACTACAACCAGCAATTGATTATCTTTATCAAAATAAAAATGAGCTAGTCACCTTAAAAAAATTAGCGCACCTAACCAACCTAAGTCAGAGCCATCTCAGTCGTCCTTTAAGAGAAGAACTTGGCGAATCTTTTAGAAGTGCTTACGTTAAATTAAAAATCAGTTGGGCAAAAGAATTACTTGAGACGACCTCCCTTTCTATTAATGAAATTAGTGATGAGTTAGGTTATATTGAGCCTAGCTATTTTGTGAGACTATTTAAGCAAAAAGTAGGTTATACTCCTCTTAACTACCGCAAAGCCCAAAAAAAAGACTAACTGCATAAATGCAATTAGTCTTTTTAACTCTTTGAAAAGAGATTATTTTACTGTTACAGAAGCGCCAACTTCTTCTAAAGCTGCTTTTAATGCTTCAGCATCGTCTTTAGAAATACCTTCTTTGACTGCTGCAGGTGCGCTGTCAACTAGGCCTTTAGCTTCTTTAAGTCCTAAACCAGTTGCTTCACGAACTGCTTTAATCACTTTAACTTTAGAATCTCCAGCTGCAGTTAATTCTACAGTGAATTCTGTTTGTTCTTCAGCTGCTTCAGCAGCTCCACCAGCTGCAGCTACAGGAGCTGCTGCAGATACACCAAATTCTTCTTCAATAGCTTTAACTAAGTCATTTAGTTCTAAAATAGTTGATTCTTTTAAATCAGCAATAATTTGTTCAACGTTTAATGCCATGATATATTTCCTCCATATTAATCTTCTCGATTAGTTTTTTATTTTTTTAGTTTAAGCCGCAATTAAGCAACTTCTTCTTCTTTTGTTTCTGCCACAGCGTTGATAGCGTAAGCCACATTTCTGACTGGTGCTTGTAACACAGATAGTAACATAGAAAGTAAACCTTCGCGGTTTGGTAGTTTTGCCAAAGCAACGATTTCTTCAACTGAAGAAACTTCTCCTTCGATCACGCCACCTTTGATTTCTAATGCTTCTGCATCTTTAGCAAAGTCATTCATGATTTTAGCTGGTGCAACAACGTCTTCATTACTAAATGCTACGGCTGTAGGTCCAACAAATACATCTCCTAAACCTTCTAAACCAGCGTTTTTAGCTGCACGACGTAAGATACCATTTTTGATAACTTTCATTTCAACGTTTGCGTCACGTAATTGTTTACGTAAGCTCGTTACTTCATCTACTGTTAAGCCTCGGTAGTCGACAACGACAACAGATGCTGCAGCTTTAAATTTTTCAGTAATTACGTCTACTTCTTGCGCTTTAATAGCGATTGATGCTTCACTCATTATTTTCACCTCCTGAATTAATAGATGGTGGAATTTTTTATAAAAAAAACTCCATGCCACCGTTGACATAGAGGGACCATTGATTGAAATCCAATACAGTCCTCGGTAGGTAATTTAAGACTTGCGTCACCTACGGTCTTCGGCTCAGTTAATTAATAACCTAGATAACTATAACACAAGATAATTATCTAGGTCAATAGGTTTTTTAATTAAAATGAGAATTTGTCAACTTTAACCCCAGGGCCAAATGTTGTTGTTACAGTTAAGCTATTGATATAGTTACCTTTTGTTGCAGCTGGTTTAGCTTTAACAATAATATCTTGAATAGTTTTAAAGTTTTCAATTAATTTAGCATCATCAAATGATACTTTTCCAATTGGAACATGGATATTACCTTGTTTGTCAACACGGTAAGTTACTTTACCAGCTTTAACTTCTTCGACTGCCTTAGTAACATCCATTGTTACCGTACCAGTTTTAGGGTTAGGCATTAAACCTTTAGGTCCTAAGACACGACCTAATTGTCCAACTTGTGCCATCATGTCTGGAGTTGCTACGACAACGTCAAAGCCAAACCATCCACCTTTAATTTTGTCAACCATGTCAACATCACCAACAAAGTCTGCACCAGCAGCTTCAGCTTCTTTAGCTTTTTCGCCTTTAGCAAAAACTAAAACTGTTTGTGTTTTACCAGTACCGTTTGGTAAGACAACAGCACCACGGATTTGTTGATCTGCTTTTTTAGGGTCTACATTTAAGTTATAAGCAACTTCAACCGTTGCGTCAAATTTCGCAATATTTGTTTCTTTTGCTAAAGCTACCGCTTCATCAACAGAATATTCTTTTGTTACATCAATTTTTTTCAATGCTTCTTGCATTTTTTTGCTTTTCTTAGCCATTTTGTTTCCTCCTTGATTGTGGTTATAACGGATGAACCTCCCACTTATTTATATTTTTCAATATAAATTTGAGAAGCTACTTCTAGGGTGTTGTCTAATTATTCAACAACGATTCCCATACTACGAGCAGTACCTTCTACCATGCGCATTGCCGCTTCCACGTCAGCTGCGTTTAGGTCTTCCATTTTAGTTTCAGCAATTTCTTTTACTTGATCTTTAGTAACTGTTGCAACTTTTTTAGAATTTGGTTCACCTGAACCTTTGTCAATCTTAGCTGCTTTTTTCAATAATACTGCAGCAGGTGGTGTTTTTGTAACAAATGTAAATGAACGGTCTTCATATACAGAAATTACAACTGGAATAATTAAACCAGCTTGATCTGCTGTACGAGCGTTGAATTCTTTAGTGAATCCCATAATGTTAATACCCGCTTGACCTAATGCTGGACCTACTGGTGGAGCTGGTGTTGCTTTCCCTGCAGGAATTTGTAATTTAACTAATTTTTCTACTTTTTTTGCCACGAGACATACCTCCTTAAGTCCGTGATGTGGTT
>NZ_JBQEIL010000011.1:0-70121 GCF_052102835.1 Vagococcus sp. | reverse complement strand
GTTGAAGAAAATAAAGACCTTATAATTTTTGTACAGAAAAGTGTTGCCAATTCATTGTTGAAATCGCTGCTCTTTAGCTGTTTCTTTCCAAATAATCAAAAGCTTTTCTAATATTTGTGGTGTACGTCTTTCAATCTCCTCACCTTTGCCTAGCTCATGTATGACCTGTTCCATAATCTTATCCATGTCCTTATTCATTTTTACCCCCTCCTTCTTCAACATCTCTTCGACTCTTTATAGCATATACAGTCTTTCTAGAGATGTTAACTTTCTCAGCAATATTCTTAACTGTTTCACCTTTATCAAGTGAATTAATCACTTCATCATAAACAAGCTTCTCAGCACCCTTTGCATCTCTATGATACTTAATTGGTCTGCCTTTATAGACTCCACGCTCTTTGGCAAGTTCAATACCTTCACGTTGTCTCTCTTTAATCTTATTACGCTCTGATTCAGCAACATAAGAAAACACCTCAATAACAAGGTTGGTCAACAAATCTCTCAACGCAGGTTCACTCACACCAGAGAAGGTAGGTAGATCAAGGATCTCTATGTTAGCCCCTTTATTTGCTATCTCTTGCAATAGTTCTTTGATATCTCGACTGTTTCTTCCAATTCTATCTAAACTCGTTATAACGACTGTATCACGCTCTCTGATGAACGACAACATGTTATTCAATTCAGTTCGATCCGTTATGTTCTTACCTGACATCTTTTCTTTGAATACTTTTAAATCTCCATCGTCTATATCATTCTTCTTTTGCCAATCCAATATAGACTGTTCTTGTCTAGCTAAATTCTGATCTGATGTTGAGACTCTTAAATACGCTACATACATTAACCTTACCTCCTAGTATTTTAAATGTAATTGAAACGTAATTAATAGTCAACCCATAGGACACGAAAATATCATCACAAAACACTTAAATTTCAAGCATCTCATGATGATATTATTTTTTCTTTGAAGTGTACCCAAAAGTAACAGAATCAATTACGATCAAAGAACTAAAACTAAGTTTAAATCTTTCATTTTTAAAATATATATTGATTTTCTTCTTATTGCGTTTAATTGTTACAAATTAGGTTTCATTTTACTCTTTTTAAACATTTCCTAAAAATTCACGTTATTTTTTTATTCGTTCTGTGTGGATGTAGCTACTTTTTCTTTATTACCAGTTAAAACTTTTATTATTTCTCCTCGTTCTAACTGCTTCTTAACTGCAACTTTCATATATTCTAAATCCTCATACTTACTAATATAATATTTTGACTCTCCATTAATACTTGAATTTAGAACAACTTCATAGTATGCCAATATTTTTTCATTTTCTAAGCTTTGAATTACTCTAGAGACTGCTTGTCTTTCAATTCCTATTCTCTTTCCTATTCCCTCAAGTTTTTCAAAACAAACTGACATTAAAGCACTTTTTAAAATATCTTTATTATCTAATTGACTCACATAATAACATCTATATGATACACTAACGTATACAGCCATTCTTTTAGCTTTTTCTATAAATCCTTGATGGTCAAATATTTTATAAAACATTTGACTATCTAAAAACGTATACTCTCTTGTTGGTAAGCATTTCTGACTCACAACAAATAAATTCTCTTTCTTATTTCCTTTACCATTTTTATCTCCAACAAAAACATAATATTCAAAATCTATCAATCCTTTTAAAAATAAACTATCCAATGATTGTTCAATCATTTTAAAAGATCTACTATTATTAGTACTCACTCCCCAATTCATAATTGTTGAAAATATCATGTGAATATTAATTGGCCTTGTTCTAAACTCTCCAGTGTCATTAAAACTAGATAATACCGCCATAATCATTACTTCTACTTCATCCATCATTATATCTTTTTTAAAAGCGTAGTTGCTAAAAGCATAGTGAGATTTTGTTCTAGACATGTTGTTTTCTTGATATTTGAGGTCAACAATTTCTGAGGACTTCATTCTTTTCTTTTTCTCAGTCGATCTTAATTTATTATATTCTTCTAAATTATTTTTTGGTCTGACTTGATTCTCAAAATTTTTCCAATGTTTATACAATTCTTCTATAACTTCATCAGTTAAATCTTTTTCCTTTACTTCTAATATTTCTGCCTCAATACCATCCTCATTTATTAAAACTTCATCTAGCTCATCATCAATATTTTCATAAATTTTAATTAAATTATTTTCCAAATTCAAAAAGTTTTCTTCTATATGAAATTTTTGTAAATTCTCGAGCTCTTCACCAGAAATAGAACTATATAAACTCGAGTACGGTCTATTTATTTCCAAAAAAGGAATACCTTTACTGATAATATCTCCAATTAACACAGATTTAAGATTTTCAAGCCATATTTCTTTATTTATCATTACATTCTCCCTTACCTGAACGATTTTACAATCATTCGCATCGCGTGTGATATGGATTACTTTTTAAAGAAGTTTAATACTTTATGTAAAAAAAAGTTAAAAAAACAATCAAAAAAATTTTTATATGAGTTTTTTTTGATTGTTTTTAAATCATTTTCTTTTCAACATATTTTATTATATACTAGTGATCTTCATTTTTCTATAATTCACGTTATTTTATTTCTTGATTTCAATTCACAATTGTCATCACTTTAAACTTTATCGTAATTTTTTAGATACTTATCATCAAAACTAGATATTACTTTATTCAACAATTTCTAGTTTCGGCAAACTATTAACTAGCTCTACAGTTTTTACTGATACACTAATTATCGAAAGCAATAAATCTAATACATATCTTGGGTTATCAGAATAAAGATTTGGATCATCAATATTACCAGACTTTGTTTTATTCGGAATACTATATTGTTCCATAATCCATTGAATAGCAGGTTTTCCATTAACGATATACTCATACGCTTCATCAGGTATATTAGTTATTTTTATATCTGAATTAAAGTTGATAACTGATTTTTCTGTTCTTTTAGGATGTTTCATTTGTTTAACTTCAAAACTAGCATTATCAGCAATTTCAACATTTACTTGTTCCAATGGTTCAATTTTTTCATAATTAATATGAATATCAGCCAACTTTCTACCAACCTCAATAAATTTATCAATATTTTTAACTATTGGTATATGTGGTAGACCTTTTCTGAGTTCATTACAATATTTTTCTTTATATTCAGGTGAATGTAATATTCCATAAACATAATAAAACACATCATCAATAGATAAATTCAATTTTTCTGTAATTTCTTCAGTAATGTTTTTATTATCTTGGAACAAAGCTAATTCATCGCTTTTATTATTAGTTAAATAAAAACTTTGCCCTTTTTCCATCATATCCAAATTGGGAATACTATCAGTTATTAAGGCTGAAAATTCTCTAGATGCTCCTTTTCCAGTAACACAAATAACTAAATTCTCATTACCAAAAATATCCTTATATCTACCTGGTCGTTCAATAATTTCCTCTTGATAATATAAATATTTTTTATTAAAAGGTCTATACATACTACGTATGATTTTATTATCATCAGGCTTTATTTTTTCACCAGAAATAAGCATTTTATCTAATTTTGCACTCCATTTGACATAATCAGTAGCAGTATTCTTATTTTTTAATTTTTCACTTTTTTCTTTTATTTTTGAAACTTTTATTACCTCATTATTATAGTTGTTAATCATTCTGTTTACTTTTTCTTGAAGAGTTTGAGTATTATAATCATAAACCCATTCATCTCTATTTGTGCTTACACCTATTACCTTATCTTTAAAGTATCCCCCGTCCATTGGAATATACTTTTCATAATTCGGATCTCTTTGATTAATCCAGTCATTATTTTCATCAGGATAAATTTCTTCCCAGTCCACATTAACTATTGAAGAATAACTCTTAATAATCGATAACTTTTGATCTCTATTCAAATAATCTCCAATATCTTTATAAAATATTTGATGGTTATCACTACCATCTTTTACAAGCACTGTTATAGCAATAGGTGTTCTGCTTCCAGAACCAAATATCTTTCCACCTTCTCTTCTAGATTTTTCACCTACAGTTCTCTGATCTCCTCTCAAGTTAAATACATAAATATAGTTAAATTCTTTATACAATGAATTTCTAAAGCCATCAGTACTATTACTATCTATGAAAGAACCGTTAGAAACAAAAGATACTATTCCTTTATCCTCAATCCTATCTGAAGCCCATCTAAAAGCTTTAACATATGAATCGTATAAACTCTTAAGAAGAGAGGCATTGGAAAACTTAGCATAAGTTTCATCAATTGATTTTTCAAGAATAGGATACGATATATTTTGATTGTCGTCATTAGCACTATTTTGTCCAATTGAGTAAGGTGGATTACCTACGATTGCCGTAATTTTTGTTTCTTGCTGTTTCCTTAAGCGTTCATCATTATTTCCAAAGAAAGTATCATCTAAAGTGTCTTCTTTCTCTGTAGACTCAAAGGTATCTGTTAAAACAATTCCTTCAAACGGTACATACCCTTGTTTATTAATTTCATCAAATGTAGCTTCAATATTAATGGCAGCTATATAATAACTTAATAGAACAATTTCATTGGCATGTAATTCTTGAGTATACTTTCTAACTATATTGGATAATGTTACTTCACCTTGTTCCAATTGTTCTTTTAGTAAAGATAATATTCTAACTATAAATGTGCCTGTTCCTGTGAAAGGATCTAACAAATGAACATTATCACTCGCAATACGCTTATTAAAATGTTGGAATAAAATATCATCCACTGATTTCACAATAAAATCTACCACTTCTATAGGTGTAAACACTATTCCTAATTGTTCCGTTGTATCTTTAAATCCTGTACTAAAAAACTTATCATATAATGTGACAATGATTTTTTGTTTAGCTTCCGCATTATCTATTCCACTAGCTCTTAATCTAACCGACTCATAAAATGGAACTAGTTCTTTTTGCTCTTTTTCAAATCCATACTTTGAAAACTCACTAATTATTGTCTCCATAGCTAGACCAACTGGATTATTTCTAACAAAACTATACTCATCAAATAGCGCTTCAAATATTGGCAATGTGATAAGATGCTGCGCTAACATTTCTACTGCTTGATCGTATGATATAGACTCATTTATATTATGTCTTAAACTAGATAAAAATTTCTCAAACTGCTCTTTCGCACCTTCATTTGTTTTAATAATATTTTCAATATAGGACATATGTCTTTTAGCAATTTTGGAAACATCTTTTGACCAATCTTCTAAATAACGTCTATCACCAACTTTTTGAACGATTTTACCATATATTGCACCTTCTACTTCTTCCCAGTCTAAATCTAGTGACGTTTGATAGACACTGCTAGGATCGTCAATTATATTATTCTGATTAAAATTAGGGTCGTCAGGAGCTCCACCAACACCAATTACTTGAATATTATCTGGTTTCTTTTTATTTAATTGTAATTTATTAACCGTAGCTTCAAATCTTTCATCCACTGATCTAAGAGCATTAAGTACTTGCCATATCACATCATATGTTTTGTTATTATCTAAAATGGACTCGGCCGTTTCTCCAGCAGGTATTACAATTGGTAAAACGATATAACCATACTCTTTATCTGGTGATTTACGAATAATTCGACCAACTGCTTGAACAATATCAACTTGTGATTTTCTTGGTGATAAGAATATAATTGCATCTAGGTTAGGAACATCTATTCCTTCAGTTAAGAATCTAACATTTGATAAAATTCTAGCAGAATTATCTAGAATGTCTTCACTTGCTAACCAATCTAATGCTTCATTTTTTTCTAAAGCATTCATTCCACCGTCTACATGCTTTACTTCGGCTCTATATCCTTCCTCAGAGTCAAGATAATCATTAACAACACTTTCAAACTGTTCTGAAATTCGTTGACTATCTTTTATAGTTCTTGAAAAAGCTATGGCTCTTTTCATCGGATCTCCACTAACTTTATTTGAAAATGTTTCTCTTTTTAACATTCCATTCCAAATACCAATAATTCTACCAATATCATCAATTCCTAAGCCATTCTCTGGATCTGAAATTGACTTCTGCATATCTTTTTGAATAACTGACTCATCTACTGCAAGAACCATTAATTTATAATCGGTCAAATAATCTTGAGATATAGCATCTCCAAATCCTAATCTAAAAAAGATTTCCCCGAATTTTTCAACATCATCCATACTAGAAATAACTGTTGATGTCTCTTCTGCTTTCTTCTTTGCATCCATTCCGTAAAGTTTAGGTGTTGCCGTTTGATACAATCTTTTTTTACCTTTAACATTTTTATCGCTATGTACCTTCACAAAAACACTTGCTTCATCACCTAATACCGTAGCCCCTGTAGTTCTATGTGCTTCATCAGCAATTATTAAATCAAACTCAGGAAATCCTTCTTTCTGAGCCTTTCCTAATACATCAATGGATTGATAAGTTCCAAATACAACCAATAAATCTGTTTTACTTTTATTGGATAATTCATTGTAGTTCTCTACAACTTTTTCAAATGAAGTTGTTGCAGGATATCCAATATCACTTGCACGAGTGGTTAAATTCGATTCATCTTGCTTAACTTTACCTTTACTTGCATTACGATCACTCGTGACTGCCATAGATGACATACTCATCTCAGTATCATTATTCCAACCTCTTAATGTTTGAGTTAATAGCTGAATACTCGGAACTAAATAAAGTACAACAAATTGATCTGTTTTCTCTTTTTTTGCCATTGCTTCCGCTACCTTTAAACTTGTAAAAGTCTTACCCGTTCCTGGAGCCATAATCAATTGACCACGATCAGTTTTTGAAAAATGAGCTAATGCTTTTTCAACTACTTCAAATTGATAAGGTCTTAATTTTTTCTTTATTTTTATCTCCACTTGATTAGGATTTGCAAAAGAATATTTTTCCCACTCAATTTGCGAATTTCTTAAATCTGATAAACCTATTCTGATAACATCATCTCTATCTGATAATGCCTTTTCTGCGTTTTTTCCCCATTTATCCGTTGAAGCAACAATTATTCCAGACTCATAGTAGCTCTTTCCAAGCTCACCTAAAAAAGAGTCTATATCAGATTTTTGAATAGCTGATTGATAAAATTTAGCTTGAACAGCTACAAACTCACCAGTATGTTTTCTAGCTACTAAATCTACACCTAAATCAACTTTAGGAATCTCATACTCTTCTGGTACTTCACTTAACATCCATACATCAGAAAATTCATTTTTATACATTGGCTCGTTTTTTAAATAAGCTTGAACCAGATATTCAAAATAAGTCCCTCTGTCTCTTTGTGTATCTGAAATTTCATTAATTTGGTTTATTAAATTTTGAAAACTCAATACCAACACTCCTCTTACTAATAATACTTTTATTATACACGATAAAACTTGATATTTTTTTAATAATTTAGAGATAAAGGACTCGTCTTCATTCCCTTCTCCACAATTTCCTCACTATTCATACTCTCTAAATACCTTTGAGTTATCTTGATATTTGAATGCCCTAACAGCTTTGACAAAGTAAATATATCCTGCCCATTCTTAATACTTGTCTTGGCAAAATAATGTCTCAATGTATGTGGACTACACCTGATATCAGAAACTCCTTCTATCCCTATACTAGCATCACCGATAATCTTTTCAATAGCAACATTTGATTTGATATTCTCACCTGATCTAGTCAGTAAAAGTGTATCATCTTTAATAGTAATCTGCCTAGAAGTAAAGTAGGTGTTCTTCATTCTGTCATACTTCAACAATTGCTTCTGTAGAGATGAACTGATAGGTACGACACGCCATTTGTTGCCCTTCCCATGAAGTTTAATGTAGTTATCAAAGACAAAGTCTGTTTTGATCTGTCGTAGCTCTGTGCATCGTATACCTGTGTCTACAAATAACATCACTATCAATTTATTTCTTACATTTAGATAATCAGATTTATTATAATATCGAATCAATTCCTTTACTTGTTTATCTGAGAAGGTATCTATCACCTTCTGTTCTTCCTTCAAGACTTTGATTTGTTTCGGATAGTTGACTGACACATACTCTTCCTCCACCAAATAATTAAAGAATGATTTTAAGCATTTCATCAACAGATTGATATAGCTTGCTTGATGTTGTTCTCGTTGTAAGTAAACCACATACATTTTGAAATGATTTTTATTAAGTGGCGAGAGTTCATTAACTTTCATCTCTTTCTCTAACCATCTCAAAAACAAACTAATATTCAGTTCGTAAGTTTCTACAGTCCTCTCAGATAGACTTCTAATTCGACAATCCAGTATAAATTCACTTCTCAATTCTTCTAATAACATATAAATCTCTCCCTTATTTTAATCAAATAAATAGAGAAATTAAATAACAAATATATCTATACCAATTATTTTTGTACTGCTATCCAGGAACACTTTTTCTACTCGAAACAGCTAAAATTTAGTAAATAACGAAATTGGTCTACCTTCCCGCAAATAAAAAAACACCCCCTAGCATCAGCCAGAGAGTGTTACGTCCGAGTAGTTTTAATTCCCTTAGAATAAGCATTTATATAAACTTGTAATTATTTGTTAGCTAAGTTATAGAATGAAGCTAAGCCTTTATATTCAGCTACTTCACCTAATTGGTCTTCAATACGTAATAATTGGTTGTATTTAGCAATACGGTCAGTACGGCTAGCAGAACCAGTTTTGATTTGACCAGCGTTAGTTGCAACTGCGATATCTGAAATAGTAGAATCTTCAGTTTCACCAGAACGGTGAGAGATAACTGCTGTATAACCAGCTTCTTTAGCCATTTCAATTGCTTCAAATGTTTCAGTTAAAGTACCGATTTGGTTAACTTTGATTAAGATAGAGTTAGAAATACCTTCTTCGATACCACGTTTTAATTTTTCAGTATTTGTAACGAATAAATCGTCACCTACTAATTGAATTTTCTTACCTAATTTTTCAGTTAGGTGTTTGAAACCTTCCCAGTCGTTTTCATCTAATCCATCTTCGATTGAGATGATTGGGTATTTAGCAGATAATTCTTCGTATAAAGCAACCATTTCTTGAGAAGATAAAGAGCGACCTTCTGAAGTTAAGTCATACATACCAGTTTCTTTATTGTAGAATTCTGATGCCGCTACGTCCATTGCTAAACGTACGTCTTTTCCTGGAACATATCCAGCAGCTTCGATAGCTTCAATAATAACTTCTAAAGCTTCTTCGTTAGATGATAAGTCAGGAGCAAATCCACCTTCGTCACCTACACTTGTGTTAAGACCTTTGCCTTTTAATACTTTAGCTAGGTTATGGAAAATTTCAGCACCCATACGGATTGCTTCTTTAAATGTAGGAGCTCCTACAGGCATGATCATAAATTCTTGGAAATCAACACTGTTGTCAGCGTGAGAACCACCATTAATGATGTTCATCATTGGTGTTGGGATTACTTTAGTGTTAAATCCACCTAAGTAATGATATAAAGGAATTTCTAAGTAATCTGCAGCAGCACGAGCAGCGGCAATAGAAACACCTAGAATAGCGTTAGCGCCTAATTTACCTTTGTTTGGAGTTCCGTCTAATTCGATCATTTTTTTGTCAATTGACATTTGATCTCTAACGTCAAATCCAATAATTTCTTCAGCGATGATGTTGTTTACATTATCAACAGCTTTTAAAACACCTTTACCTAAATAACGAGATTTATCTCCGTCACGTAATTCTACGGCTTCGTATTCACCAGTTGATGCTCCAGAAGGAACCATTCCGCGACCAAAAGCACCGCTTTCTGTATAAACTTCTACCTCGATAGTTGGGTTTCCACGTGAGTCTAGGACTTCGCGAGCATAAACATCAGTAATAATTGACATGTTTTTTTCTCTCCTTTAGGATGTTTGTATTTATAGCTAAAGAATGTATCATTTTCATGAAAACACTCTATAGTTTTATTCTAACTAGTTTCATAACAACTTGCAAATAAAAACAAGTTTTTTTAACCTTTGATTAAACTTTCACCAGTCATTTCTGCTGGTTTAGCAATACCTAATAAATCAAGCATTGTTGGGGCAACGTCAGCAAGACGACCACCATCACGAACGGTTACACCAGTTTTTGTTACAATAACAGGAACCGGTACAGTCGTATGAGCTGTATGTGGGTTACCCTCTGGTGTCATCATTGTTTCAGAGTTACCATGATCGGCAAAGATAATGGCAGAACCACCCTTAGCTAATATCGCATCCACAACACGACCAAGATTTTCATCTACGGCTTCGATTGCTTTGATTGTAGCATCAAGTTTACCAGAATGTCCAACCATATCAGGATTGGCAAAGTTTAAAATAATCGCATCATTTTTTCCAGCTTCAATATCTGCTACTAAAGCATCAGTTACTTCATAAGCGCTCATTTCAGGTTGTAAATCATAAGTTTCAACTTTTGGTGAGTTGATTAAAATTCGGCTTTCTCCAGGAAATTCTTCATTACGTCCACCATTCATAAAGAAAGTAACGTGAGGATATTTTTCTGTTTCCGCAATTCTTAATTGTTTTAAGCCTTCGTTGGCTAAAACTTCACCAATTACATTAGTCATCGGAATAGGAGCAAAAGCAACTTCTGCAACCACACTCGGATTATATAATGTCATTGTTACAAATTTAACACCCTTTGGATGATTTTGACGAGTAAAATGTTCCCATTCAAGATCAGTAAAGGCATTTGATAATTGAATAGCACGGTCAGGACGGAAGTTAAAGAAGATAACAGCGTCATTATCTTTAACTGAACCAACTGGTTGTCCCTCTTTTTCGATGACAATCGGTAAAACAAATTCGTCTGTTATGTCATTGGCATATGACGCTTTAATTGCTTCGATTGGATCAGTTGCAGAAACACCTGTACCATCCACAATTGCATCATACGCTTTTTCAACACGTTCCCAACGTTTGTCACGGTCCATTGCATAGAAACGACCTGAAACAGTCGCTACTTCACCATAACCAATTTTATTCATGTAAGCGACAAGTTCTGTCATATAATCAACAGCAGAAGTTGGAGCAACGTCACGACCATCTAAGAAGGCATGGACATAAGTATGTTTGATTCCTTTAGCTTTTGCCATATCTAATAAAGCATAGAGATGTTTTTGATGACTATGAACTCCGCCATCTGATAAAAGACCAAATAAATGTAAGTTTGAATCCTTATCCAATGAATACTCCATTGCATGATTTAACGATTCATTCGTTTGGAATTCGCCATCTAAGATTGACTTATCAATACGAGTTAAACTTTGATAGACAATACGTCCGGCACCAATATTTGTATGCCCAACTTCTGAATTACCCATTTGTCCTTCAGGTAGGCCTACATCTAAACCAGATGCTTTTAATGTATTATGTGGAAATTGATTCCAATAACGATCAAAGTTTGGTTTTTTCGCTTGAGCAACAGCATTCCCTGTTACTTCGTCACGCTTACCAAAGCCATCTAAAATAATAATTGCAACAGGTCCTTTGCTCATTACTTTACAGCCTCCAATAATGCTAAGAATGATTCAGGTTGTAAGCTTGCGCCACCAACTAATGCACCATCAACGTTTTCCTTAGCCATATATTCAACAATGTTTTCTGGTTTAACAGAACCACCATATTGAATACGAACTTTTCCAGCAACGTCATCGTTATAAAGTTTAGCAACTGTTTGACGTACCACACCACAGATTTCATCTGCAATCGTAGCATCAGCTGATTTTCCAGTTCCAATTGCCCAGATTGGTTCATAAGCAATCACAAGGTTTGATACTTGTTCAGGAGTTAAATCTTTTAGTGCTCCTGTGATTTGTCCTTCAATCCATTCCGCTGTTTTGCCAGCTTCGTATGTTTCAAGACTTTCACCACAACAAACGATTGGAGTCATACCATTCGCAATAATTGCTTTAGCTTTTTTGTTAACATCTTCATCTGTTTCGTGGAAAAACTCACGACGTTCAGAGTGTCCGATAATCACATAATCCATCTCTAAGTCAGCTAAGGCTGCTGGAGATGTTTCTCCTGTAAAAGCTCCTGCATTTTCAAAGTAGCAATTTTGAGCGGCAATTTTTAATTCCGTTCCTTTAGCACTTGCTTTAAGATCAGCTAAAAATAGAGTTGGTGCACCGATGACTGAATCTACTTTATCATTTGATGGAATTTTTGTTTTAACGGCTTCAGCAAAAGCGTGAGCTTCTGAAGCTGTTTTATTCATTTTCCAGTTACCTGCAATAATTGGTTTACGCATGTTTTATATCTCCTTCATTATTAAGTAAAATTATTTATCAGAAATAGATTCTACACCTGGTAATTTTTTACCTTCTAAGTATTCTAATGACGCTCCGCCACCAGTTGAAATGTGAGTTACTTTTTCAGCATAACCTAATTGAATAGCTGCTGCTGCTGAGTCTCCACCGCCAATGATTGTTGTTGCATCATCAAGGTTAGCAATCGCTTCACAAACACCGATTGTGCCTTTAGCAAAGGTTGATAATTCAAAAACTCCCATTGGGCCATTCCATACCACTGTTTTAGCGCCGGCTAATTCTTTTGTAAATAATTCAATTGTTTTTGGTCCAATATCCAATCCTTCTAAATCATCTGGGATATTGCCTTCAATAATCGTTGTTGGTGCATCATTATCAAAATCTGGTGCACAAACAGTATCGATTGGTAAAACTAATTTGTCGCCAGCTTTTTCTAAAATTGTTTTTGCTAATTCAACTTTATCTAATTCTACGATTGATTTACCAATGCTACGGCCTTGAGCCACGTTAAAGGTATACGTCATCCCACCACCGATAAGGATTTTGTCTGCTTTATCGATTAAGTTTTCAATTACGCCGATTTTATCTGACACTTTTGCGCCACCTAGAATAGCGATAAATGGACGTTTGGGTTCATCAACAGCGCCACCGATAAATTTAATTTCTTTATCCATTAAGTAACCAGCTGCTGAAGGTAAATTAGATGCAATTCCAACGTTAGAAGCATGAGCACGATGAGCTGTACCGAATGCATCATTCACAAATACATCACCTAAAGATGCCCAATATTTACCTAATTCAGGATCATTTTTGCTTTCTTTCTTACCATCAATATCTTCATAACGAGTATTTTCAACAACCACAATATCGCCAGCTGCCATGTCGTTGATTGCTTTTTCTAAATCCGCTCCACGTGTTTCAGGAACAAAAGTAACTGGTTTGTTTAATAATTCAGACAAACGTTTAGCAACAGGTGCTAAAGATTTTCCTACTTTATCTTCTTCTGTTTTTACACGTCCTAAGTGAGAGAATAGAATTGCTTTTCCACCTTGATTTAAAATATATTCGATGGTCGGTATTGCCGCAACAATACGGTTGTCGTTAGTAATAACACCATCTTTAATCGGAACATTAAAATCAACACGGACTAAGACTTTTTTACCTTTTAAATCTAAATCTTCAACAATTTTTTTAGCCATGGTCAAAAACCTCCTAAGGTTGTTTATCAATATAAAAAGCGGAGAAGCGCGATTGCTTCCCCGCTCCGATTAGTTTAATTTGAATAAATTAAGCTAATTTTGCAAAATATTGTAAAGTACGGATTAATTGTGCTGTATATGACATTTCATTATCATACCAAGCAACTGTTTTAACTAATTGTTTTCCATCAACAGTCATTACTTTCGTTTGAGTTGCATCAAATAATGATCCGAAAGAAATACCTACGATATCAGAAGAAACGATTGGATCTTCAGTATATCCATAAGATTCGTTAGCTGCTTTAGCCATCACTGCGTTGACTTCTTCAACTGATGTATCTTTTTCTAAAACTGTTACTAATTCAGTTAATGAACCAGTTGCAACAGGAACACGTTGAGCTGCTCCATCTAATTTACCATTTAATTCTGGAATTACTAAACCAATTGCTTTAGCAGCACCAGTCGTATTTGGAACGATGTTAGCTGCAGCTGCACGAGCACGACGGAAATCGCCTTTAGCATGAGGTGCATCTAATGTATTTTGGTCACCAGTGTAAGCATGAATAGTTGTCATCAAGCCTTCGATGATACCAAAGTTTTTATGTAATGCATCAGCCATTGGTGCAAGACAGTTTGTTGTACATGACGCTCCAGAGATAACTGTTTCTGAACCATCTAAAATTTCGTGGTTAGTATTGAATACAACAGTTTTCACGTCATTTCCACCAGGAGCAGAAAGAACAACACGTTTAGCTCCAGCTTCAATATGTTTTTCAGCTTTATCTTTAGAGTTAAAGAATCCAGTACATTCTAAAACGATATCTACGCCTAATTCGCCCCATGGTAATTCAGCTGGGTTAGCATTAGCAAAAACTTTAACATCTTTACCATTTACTTTAAAGAATCCATCATGAACTTCTACTTCGCCATTGAAACGACCTTGAGTTGTATCATATTTTAATAAGTGAGCTAACATTTCACCATCTGTTAAGTCATTAATTGCTACTACTTCTAATCCTTCAACTTCTTGAATACGGCGGAATGCTAAACGTCCGATACGTCCAAATCCATTAATTGCTACTTTAACTGTCATGTGAGATTTCCTCCTTTAGAAAATCGAAACTATATTATTTATTTTTAAAGAGTCACCTCTTTTAAAATCTGATCACATGCACCTTCGTCTGTGATTAACCACGTTTGTGAAGGAGCATTTTTTATGTACGCTTGAATAGCTTTAGCTTTACTTTTGCCTCCCGCTACTGCAAGAACACACCTCGCTTTTTTTAAATCTTTCAATTGAAGACCAATTCGAGGGATTTTATAAACAACATTACCATCTGTATCAAAGAAATAGCCAAAAGACTCTGCTACTGCTCCATTATTGGTTAACATTGCCATTTCTGTATCCTTCATGCCACGACGTTTCGCCATATGTAAGGCGCGCCCAATACTATGAATGACACAGTCTGTATTGGAAATCAACTCTAATACTTTTTGCACTGTCGGTTCTTGTAGTAAAAACTCATACGTTTCATGGCTGACTTGTTCTGGTACATATAGTACTTTAAAATCGCCACCCGTTTTTTCTGCCATCATCGCACTAATTGAATTCGCTTGAATGTTGATGGTTTCACCTACGCCTCCTCGAGCGGGTACAAATAAATTATGTCGATTCTCTGTTTCAAGTTCATGCATATTTTTTGCAACAGTCGCCATCGTCGTTCCACCCATAACAGCAATTGTATTTTCGCCATCGGGTAAATGTTCGTCTAGAAGATCTGTTACAATAGCGCCAAAACTCTCAAGCACTTTTTTTTCTTGATCGCTATCACCTGAAACAACAATACATTGTTGAATTCCTAACACTCGAGCAAGTGCTCGCTCTTTTTTCCGCATTCCTGCATGAGCATCAATAAATGTTTCCAAGCCGTGATAAACCGAAAGACCTTCGTCTGTTAAACTCATCCCGCTTTTGGATACATCAATTAGATTAATTTGCTTCAAATAGTCTGTTTCTGTTCGTAAAATACGCTCTGTCACATCTAATTTTAAAGCTAACGTCCGTCTGCCGACAGGTTGCATCCAATAGATATTTCTTAAAACACGAAATCTTTCTTCAACTACTTGGATGATATCAGGAGCAATCCGTTCAATCATTTCAATATCCTGACTCATTTTCTCCTTGTCCCTTCGGTTGGTCATTTTATGTCCAACGTAGACGTTTTACGACCCAAGTATTTTAAAAAGTAAAGGGAGTTCAAATTGATGTTTTAATTTGTTCATCCCTATGGCTCTATAATATCAGTCTTACTCTTTTTTTTCAAGCTATTTGTTGAATATTTTTTCCTTTTTACATTTACTTTTCATCATAGCGCTTTCTTTTCGATGAAGAGGCGATCCCTAGCTCTTCACGATACTTCGCAACGGTTCTTCGCGATAATTTATATTGTTTGTTTTTCAATTCTTCCACAATTTTTTGATCAGAAAGTGGTTTTCTTTTATCTTCATTTTCAACAATTTTCATTAACTCTTTTTTTAGCTCTCCCGTAGCTACTTCTCCGTCCTCTGGATTTGTCTGTTTCAACCCCATTGGGAAAAACATTTTTAACTCAAAAATGCCAAAAGAAGTTTGGAGGTATTTACCATTAACACTTCGACTAACTGTTGACTCATGAATTGAGAGTTCTTTCGCCACTTGCTTCATTTGAAGTGGTTGCAAAGGTCGACTAGGATCAACAAAAAATTCTTTTTGATAAGCAACAATGCTTTGACCTATCCTTAAAATTGTATCGCCCCTTTGAGTCAGGCTTCTTTTTATCCAATCGTATTCACTTTTACGATTAGCAAGATAGTCTTTGACTTCTTTATCACCAGACTTTAGCATTTTATCAAAATAGTGTTGCTGAAAAGTAACTTTCGGTTGTGATTCTTTCGTCCGTCTAACTTTAATTTCTTTGTCTATAATAGTAACTAATAAATCCGGAATGATAAATTGCTCCTCCGTTTTTGAAAAAGCAGCTCCAGGAAAAGGGGTTAGTTTTTGAAGATAGTCAAAAATCCTTTGAATATCTGATAATTTTAATTGGTAATCTTTTTCAATCGCTGACCATTTTCGATTAGCTAAATCTTCAAAATGCTCTTCTAAAACAAGATAAGCCAGCTCAGGAGCTTCCTCATCTCTCTCTGTTTGTAACATCAAACACTCTTGTAAATCTCTTGCACCAACTCCTACAGGTTCTAATATTTGAATCAACCTTAAAGCGTCTAATAAAGCTACTTCACTTGCCCCGGTCAAACGAGAGGCATCTTCTAACGTGATGGTTAAGTAACCATTAGAATCAATATACTCAACTAAAAACAAACTTAATTTCCTTAAGCTGGTTTCCCGATAATTCAGATGAATTTGTTGAATTAAAAAATCGAATAATGAAATATCACGATCTGGTACTTGTAATAACCAATCATGTTCTTCTTCGTTCGTCCGATTAACTGTTGAGCTATATGAAGTTGTATCCATCATTGGCAGGTCGACCTCTAACAAAGGATTTTCTAATGCTTTATTTTCTAAGAAAGAGAGTAAGTCTGGGGTATTATATTGCAACATTTGAATGGATTGTTTCATCTGCATTGTCATCGCCAATTTTTGTGTTTGTTTTTGTTGCTGGGATAGATGCTGTTCAAATCTCATCTTAAAACTCCTTCTTCTTTATTAATTTTCTTGCTATTTTAAAATAGTTTGGTAAAATAGTAGAGTAATGCGTCCTTAGTGTAGTGGATATCACACAAGATTCCGGTTCTTGAGACAGGGGTTCGATTCCCTTAGGACGCGTTTTCATCGTTGATTGTAACATAATTTTCGAAACATAAAAAGTAACAATACTATCGAACTAATGATAAGTAGAAGATACTAACCTAAAGGGTGGGTATCTTCTTTATTTTTGAGAATAAACGAAACAACAAGACGTAAAATTGAGTTCATCATATTATTGAAAGCTGAGTAACACACATCAGAAAAAAACTGAAATTAACCACTTTTAAAATGCACATTTAAATTTTTGTTTTCCATCTACTTTTTAGAGGTGCTGTCTTGTGGAAAGTGACAAATCGTTCTTTTTACGATATACTTAGGAAAGAGCTTGTTGCTCTTCCTTTGTTTTCCAACTCTCTTTATTGATTGAACTGCATGCTTTACTTCCCTTTTTACCCCCTACTTCTGATTAAAAATAAATAAGAGATTTTCACTTCAAAACATACTTTTACTACTAAAGTATATTTTTTTATTTTCCTCGGTTGATCTACCACTCTAGATACTTTTAACATCTCAATACACTTACTTTTATTTTTCACATTAACCTTTCACTTCTATATTTTTATATGATTTCATTTACGATCACTTAATCTATTGAATTTTCTAAATATTCAAACAAAAAGAATGGATGTGATAAAATGCTGCAAAAAAAATAAAATTAGTTTTAATCCTCAGCCTCTTATTCACTTTTGCAAGCGCTTGCTCAAGTGTGAGTAAGGAAAAAAAACAAGAAAAAGAATTTAGAGTTGGAATGACTGTCGGTTACCCTCCTTTCAACTGGATACAAAACAGCAACAAAGATGGCGCTGTCCAACTTAAAGGTGCCGTCGGTTATGCTGGTGGCTACGATATTGACATGGCAAAAAAAATCGCCAAAGGTCTAAATAAGAAATTAGTCATTATCAAAACAGAATGGGATGGCTTAGTTCCTGCTTTAACCTCTGGTAAAATCGACGCGATTATCGCAGGAATGTCACCTACTAAAGAAAGGCTTGAAGTCATAAATTTCACCAAGAGTTATTACGATGCTGAACTCGTGATGGTAACTCTTAAAGACAGTCCGTATGTAGAAGCAACCTCGATTCAAGACTTTTCAAATGCACGTGTTACTGGTCAATTAAACACCTTTCACTATAAAGCCTTAGATCAAATTAAAGGACTCAAAAAAGAAGTACCTGTCGACAGTTCCTCTTCGATGCGAGTCGCCTTACAATCAAAAGTTATCGATGCTTATATTTCTGACCTACCGGAAGGATTAAGCTCCGAATTAATTACTCCAAATTTCAAATTAGTTGAACTAAAAGATGGCTTTAATACAAGTGTAGAAGATACTGTAATCGCTATCGGTTTAAACAAAAAAAATAAAGAACGCGATAAAATAAACGATATTTTAGCCAGCATTTCACAAAAAGAACGTGACCATATTATGCGAGAAGCGATAAAAAGACAGCCTGGGTTAGCATCCCCACGATAAAAACAAAGATTTAACTAGGAGGAAAAAAATGGATTTTCAATGGATATTAAAAATAATTATAGATGATGGTCCTATTATGTTATTCGGAGCTGGAATCGCGTTAATTATTGCTATTTCAGGAACTTTTTTCGGTGGACTAATCGGTCTAATCATCGGGATTATACGAACTATTCCAAAATCAAAATCAAAATTAGTCAGAGCTCTAACCAAAATATTAAACGGTATTTTTACACTATACATTACTATTTTCAGAGGAACTCCAATGATTGTTCAAGCAATGGTTATCTACTATGGTTCAGCTCAAGCTTTAGGTTTAAATATTGATCGAACGTTGGCAGGTGTGATTATTGTTTCCTTAAACACAGGTGCGTACATGTCCGAAACTGTTCGAGCTGGAATTCAATCCATCTCAAAAGGACAGTCAGATGCTACCAAGTCAATCGGTATCACCCATTTCCAAAGTATGATTTATGTGATCCTTCCTCAGGTTCTCCGAAATATTTTACCTAACATCGGGAATACTTTTATCAGTAATATTAAAGATACCTCTGTCTTAAACGTCATTTCTATAACGGAAATATTTTTCCAAACAAAATCAATTGCCGGTAGTAACTTTAGATATTTCGAATCGTTCTTTGTCGCTACTCTAATTTACTTAGCGATGACTATTATTGCTATTTTTATCCTTAAATCAATTGAGAAAAAAATGGCTGGTAAAAGCAATTACATACGAGCAATCGACATCATGCCATTAAGTAATTTTTCGGAAACCATAAAATAAGATACTTAAAGGAGTTTTTCATTTGACAAATTTGCTAGAAATCAAACACCTTAAAAAAAGTTTTGGTCAACAAATGATTTTAAAAGATATTAATTTTACCATTAAGAAAGGCGAAGTTATTTGTATTATTGGTAGCTCCGGCTCTGGTAAATCAACGGCTCTGAGATGTATCAATTTATTAGATGAACCAGATTCTGGTGAAATTATCTATCTTGGTGAAAATATTTTGACACGACAGGCCAATATTAGAGAATACCGTCAACACCTTGGGATGGTTTTTCAACAATTTAATTTGTTTAATAACTTGACTGTACTTGATAACTGTACTCTCGGGCCAATTAAAGGTCTTAAACTTTCAAAACTTGAAGCTGAAAAATCTGCCATTTACTATTTATCTTTAGTCGGTATGGAACAATATATTAATGCAAAACCTTATCAACTTTCAGGTGGACAAAAACAACGGGTTGCAATTGCCAGATCTTTAACGATGAAGCCAGATTTAATTTTATTCGATGAACCAACCTCCGGACTAGATCCAGAGTTAGTCGGTGAAGTTTTAGGTGCCATGAAAACCCTAACTAAATTGGGACAGACGATGATTATCGTAACCCATGAAATGGACTTTGCTCAGGAAGTTGCCGATTCAATTATTTTTATTGATGAAGGCTTAATTGTTGAACAAGGAACACCTGAAACTATTTTTAAAAATCCTGTCCATCCAAGAACAAAAGAATTTTTAGACCGTTTTATCTTAAAATAAAAATTAATTTAGAGCCGCTGTTTATCAATCTTTTTCTTTGACCTTTTATGACTATTAATTTAAACTTCATAGTAGGTACTTCACATAAATTATGTTAAAATAGTATATTGAATAGGCTTATATTTTAGGAGGAATTAATAATGAACCTTATACCAACTGTTATTGAACAGTCTTCACGTGGCGAACGTGCGTACGATATTTATTCTCGCCTTTTAAAAGATCGAATTATCATGTTGAGTGGCCCGATTGATGACAATGTCGCTAACTCAGTGATTGCTCAACTTTTATTTTTAGATGCTCAAGATCCTGAGAAAGATATTTTTCTTTATATCAATTCTCCAGGCGGAAGCGTCTCAGCTGGATTAGCAATTTACGATACAATGAATTTTGTTAAATCAGATGTTCAAACCATCGTTTTAGGAATGGCTGCTTCAATGGGTAGTTTCTTATTATCTGCAGGAACAAAAGGCAAACGTTTTGCTTTACCAAATGCTGAAATAATGATCCACCAACCATTAGGAGGCGCTCAAGGACAAGCTACTGAAATTGAAATTGCAGCTCGTCACATCTTAAACACACGTGAACGCTTAAACAAAATCTTAGCTGACAATACTGGACAACCTATTAAAATTATCGAAAAAGATACTGATCGCGATAACTTTATGTCTGCTGAAGAAGCCAAAGAGTATGGTTTGATTGATGAAGTCATGGTTAACAACAAACAATTAGCTAAATAATTCTAAGTCGAAATGAGGCCGTATATATGAATGATATTGATACTCAAAAAATTGATTTAACAACAGGTATTATCCTTGGGAAAAAGGATGCTCCGATTAAATTAGTTGAATTCACCAATCTACGTTGCCCTTTCTGTAAACAATGGTGGGAAGAACGACAAAAATTAATTGCTAAGTATGTTGCAGAAGGAAAAATCCAACATATTATCAAATTGTTTGACAAAGACAAAGCTAGTTTAGCTGCTGGAAACATCATGCATCACCACGTTCCAGAGGATGAAACCGCAACTAAAGTCATTACAACTATCTTTGAAACACAAGACGATTGGGGCGAACTTGATTCTTTAGAAGACGTTGCCAATTATGCTAAACAGGAACTCGGTTTAACTCTTCAAAAAACTGAACATACTAGTGAGGCTATCAAAAAAGAAGCTGCTGCTTCTGGTGTTTTTTTCATTCCAACGATGATTATCGGTGACACTGTCTTTGACCAAAAAATTTCTGATCAAGATTTAGAAAAATTACTCAATTCGTAAATTCACAAAACAAAGAGGTTTGATACTTTTCAGTATCAAACCTCTTTTTATTTATAAAAAAGGACAGAATAGATTGGAATACTCCGCCCTTTAATAAACACTTAATCCTTATCTTTAAACAATTAACGAATAAGGTGCTTCTAAATAATTAATAATTGATGCTAAGAACGCTGCCGCAGGGGCACCATCCACAACAGCATGATCAAAGGTTAAACTTAATGGTAATTCTTTGATTTCAACAATTGATTGGTCTTCACCAAAAGCTAATTTAGATTGAGTTTGTCCAACTCCTAAAATACCAACTTCAGGCGCATTTAAGATTGGCGTAAAGTATTCAATACCTAGACTACCTAAATTTGTAATTGTAAAGGTTGAGCCTGAATACAGATTACCTGGTAACGTTCCGTCAACAGCTTGAGAGGTCACTTCACCAAAATCAGCACCAATTTGTGATAATGATTTACTTTGAACATCTTTTATTACAGGAACAACCAAACCATCATCAACAGAAACAGCGACACCGACATGAACTGCTTCATGTTGTGTTAATGTTTCTAAATCATACCAAGCATTCATTTCTGGATGGTCTTTCAATGCTAAACTAACAGCTTTAATTAATAAAGTATTGATACTTAAGGCACGACGATTAATTGAATCTCCTGCTTTTTGTTGTAATTCTTTTCTGAAAGTTAAAAGTGCATTGATATTGGCTTTACGATGTAATGTCAACTGAGCACTTTGATTTAAACTTTGGTGCATTCTTTGAGCGATGACTTTACGCATGCCTTCTAAACCTTCACCGATGATTGCCGTCGCTATTGGAGCGACAACTTTAACTGGTGTGTGGCGTTCGACGTCACGGCGTGTAATACGACCGTTACCACCTGTTCCGATGATATCTTCTAATAAATAACCATTTTCATCCGCGACTTTACGAGCTAATGGAGTGGCAAAAACACGTTCACCAGCTACACGTTGTGGTTTTTCTTGAACTGAAGAGATTTCTTCTTTCACTTCTTCAACTTGGACCACTTCTTCACTTGTTTCTGTTGTTCCTGTTACGTTAGGTAGCGCTTCTCCTTCAGCACCGATATAACCAATTGCTTCCTGACAAGGTGCATCGCCACCGTCATCTACAATGATTTGTAATAAAATTCCATCCGCAGTTGCTTCAACATCATGTGTCAATTTTTCTGAACTAATCGCGACAACAGCTTCTCCTTTTGAGATTGGATCGCCGACTTTTTTAAACCATTGATCAACGGTTCCTTCCGTCATTGTTAAACCTAATGTTGGCATTGTTATTGCTTCAGCCATATTTTCCACCTACCCTTTTATTTTAAATCTTCAATCAGTTCGCTAGCTACATTTAAAACTTTTTCTTTATCTGGTAAATAAAGAGCTTCTAAATTACTTGCAAATGGTACTGGCGTATTTGGTGCACAAATACATTTGATTGGACCATCTAAATAATCAAAGGCTTTATCACCCACAACTGAAGCAATATCAGTCGCTGTGTTATTATGTGGATTTGCTTCATCAATGACAATTAAACGTCCTGTTTTCTTCACTGAATTAAGAACTGTTTCTTGATCCCATGGCGCGACAGTAATTAAATCAATGACTTCAACTGAAATATTTTGTTTTTCTAATTCTTTAGCTACGTCTAAAGCAACATAAAGCATTTTTCCAATCGTTACAATTGTTAAATCAGTACCTTCACGTTTCACTTTAGCTTTACCAATTTCAACTTTATAATAACCTTCTGGAACTTCATCTTTCATACCATAAAGAGTCTTATCTTCAGTAAAGATAACAATGTTATCATCTTCAATAGCAGAAAGTAATAATCCTTTCGCATCATATGGATTAGAAGGAACAACTACTTTTAAACCTGGGATTGAACCAAACATACCGTAATATGAACCTGAATGTTGGGCTGCTGCTGATGCTCCAGCACCATGACACGTTCTAACTGTCATTGGAATTTTGGCTTTTCCACCAAACATATAGCGCATTTTTGACCCTTGAGCTAATAATGTATCAAAACAGAAACCTAAAAAGTCATTAAACATTAATTCTGGAACAGGTCTAAGCCCAGTTGCAGCTGCACCAACACTCGCTCCCATATACCCCATTTCTGAAATAGGGGTATCAATGACGCGTTCGCGACCATGTTTTTCAACTAATCCTTTTGTTACTCCGAAAACACCGCCCCAAGCGCCGTCTCCATCTAGATGTTCAACTCCAGCTCCACCGGCAATATCTTCACCTAATAAAATGACGCGATCATCATTGTCCATTGCGATATCTAAACCTTCATTGATTGCTTGCATAAATGAAATTCTTCTACTCATTTTAAAGTCACTCCTTCATCTTGTCTTTTCTTAATTAAACGCTAACGTCTTCATACAATGCTTCTGGATTTGGTAATGGACTATCACTAGCAAATTTAACCGCATGTTCTGTATCTTTAATTGATTGTGCTTCAATTTCATCTGCTACTTTAGCTGTTAACCATTTATTTTTAATGGCAACTTCACGGAACGCTGGAATATTATCAAAATTAGCTAATTCTTTTTCAGCACCTTCTTTAGCTTTATATTTTTGCTCGTCTCCTTCAAAATGTCCATAATCACGATACGTCATACATTCAACGATAGATGGACCTTCTCCACGACGCGCACGGTCAATTGCTTCACCAGCCGCTTCATAAACAGCAACTAAATCTTTGCCATCAACAGTCACGCCAGGAATATCATAAGCTTTACTTCTTTCAGCAATCGTTTTTGTTCCAGATGCATAACTTTGTGGTGTTGCTTCACCAAAGTGGTTATTCTCACAAACAAAAACAACTGGTAAATCCCAAATTGCTGCCATGTTAATTGACTCATGGAATGTTCCCTCATTTGATGCACCATCTCCGAAGAAGCAGACTGCTACATCATCTGTTTTTAAATATTTATTTCTTAAACCAGCACCAACTGCGATGGGAAAACCACCACCAACCATACCGTTTGCACCTAACATCCCTTTATCGATGTCAGCGATATGCATTGAACCACCTTTACCTTTGCAAAGACCTGTTGCTTTACCAAAAATCTCAGCCATCATACCGTCTAAGTCACAACCTTTAGCGATACAGTGACCATGACCACGGTGAGTACTAGTAATATAATCTTTTTCTGTCAAATGAGCACAAACACCTGTTGCTACAGCTTCTTCACCTGCATACAAGTGAACAAATCCTGGAATTTCACCCGTTGTAAAAATACGATGTACCTCATCCTCAAAGTTTCTAATGTCATTCATAATCTTGTAAATCCACTCTGCTTTTTGTTTTGTAATTTGTTCCATTATTCTTCCTCCTTAATTAAGCATCTCGTTTGCTAATTCTCCCATCATCTCTGAAAGAGTTGGATGAGCAAATGTCATTTGTTCTACTTCCGATAATGTTCCTTCAGCTTGTTTCGCTGCTAAAATAGTATGTATCATTTCTGTTGCATTCGCGCCGACAATCACAACGCCTAAGAGTTCTTTATATTTTTTCTCAGAAATAATTTTAATAAAACCAGTTGTTTCGTTACCTGATATTGCACGACCGTTATTACTATAAGGTGTCTTAGAAACTAAAACATCATAACCTTTTTCTTGCGCTTCACTCTCAGTTAAACCAAAGCTTGCAATTTCAGGATGTGTATACACACATTTAGGAATATCCTCATTCTTAAGTGGGGCTTCCTTTTTGCCAAACATGTAGCGAACGGCTTTTATCCCTTCTTTACTTGCAGCATGAGCTAACATCAAGGTATCAATCACATCACCAATCGCAAATACGTTTTTTTCACTTGTTTCATAGTGACGATCAACCTGAATAAATTTTTTGTTTTCTGTTTTCTCTAGATTTAGTGCATCGGCTAATTGTAGATTGGCTTTACGACCTGTTACAACTAACAATTCATCAAAAGAAATTGTAGTATTGTCTAAAACTAATTCACCTTGTTTAACTTCTTTAATTTGTACTTTTTCTAAAACTTTAACCTGCATTTTTTTTAATTTTTGACGAATGATTGTACGTGCCTCTTCATCTTCGGTCATTAATATTTCCGGGGCAACTTCGACAACCGTCACTTCAACACCCAACGGTGCCATTGCAAAGGCTAATTCAATGCCAATAACGCCTCCGCCAATAATTGCCATTTTCTTCGGTAATTCTCTCATTTCAAAGAAAGTATCAGTGGTTAGATAAGAAACTTGATCTAATCCGTTAATTGGAGGAACAAATGGCGTGCTTCCTGTTGCTAATAAAAGATAATTTGTTTCATATTTCGCACCATTCACACTAACTACTCGATTAGAAATAACTTCTGCTTCGCCTTCGATATAATCAATTTTGTTTTCTTTAAACAAATAATGAATCCCTTGTTGTAATTGGCCGACCACTTGATCTTTTCGATTGACTAATTTTGAATAATCAATTTCTTTAACTTCATTTATCACGCCAAACTGATTAGCCTCTGCCATTGTTTCCAGCCATTCCGCATGCTTTAAATAAGCTTTAGACGGTATACAACCAACGTTTAAACAGGTTCCTCCTATCTTCTTTTTCTCAATCACTGCTACTTTTTTCCCTAGTTTACTTGCCTCAACTGCTGCAACATAACCACCAGGACCTGCACCAATGATGATTAAATCATATGACTTCATGAGTTCACCTTCCTTATTCTTGTTTCACTTTATTATAAGCAATTAGCGTGCCAACTTTAAAAAACGTCAAATGAAAGGGGTTTCTTTGTGAAAACAATGAAACGAAACAAATTCGTTGCACATTGTCGCAACACTTCTTCTCTTTTTTTCACAAAAAAAAAGATTAGGAATATTCCTAATCTCTCTATAATAATCTTCAATTTTAACGGTCTATTTTTATTTGATACTTATCTATCTTGCGATATAACGTACTTCTTGCAATCCCTAATTTTTCAGCAGTTTGACTTAAGTGATTGTTTGTCTCAACTAGAACATGTTCAATTTGTTCTTTTTCTGATAACTGACTAGGTGTATTATGTCTTTGTCCGTTTTTCGGTTGCACAGAACCGAGATTAATTAATTCATCAATTTCATCCAATGAAGGTTCTTCATCAAAATAGAAAAGATGAAGACGATCAATAAAATTATAAAATTCACGGATATTCCCTGGCCAATCATAATCGGTCACTCTTTGTTTCACTCGACAAATCCAAGTTGGGTACCATTTTTCTTTTTGACAAAATGCATCAATCAAAACGTCAAAATCTTCCATGCGATCACGCAATGGTGGTAACCTTAGTGGCAAGACAAACAAACGATAAAATAAATCTTCACGGAATTCACCATTTAAAACGAGACGGCGCAAGTCTTTGTTGCTCGCCGTGACTAATCTAAAATCGACATCATGCGCAACTTCTCCACCTAATGGCACGACTTTCTTATCCTCTAAAACTCGCAATAAAGAAACCTGCATTCGAGTTGACATGCTATCAATTTCATCAAGAAACAACGTTCCCTTATTAGCCAAACGGATTTTACCTTGGTATCCCCCTTGATTTGCTCCTGTAAAAGCTCCTGAAGCATACCCGAATAATTCACTTTCTAATAAGTTTTCGCTTAACGCACCACAGTTGACTGAAATTAAAGGGCCGTCTTTATGCGGACTATTGTAATGGATTGTTTTAGCGGAAACTTCTTTACCACTCCCTGTCTCGCCAAAAACATGTACGGGTAAATTCGAGTCGGCAGACTTTAGTAACTGTTTCAAATACCGACGATAAGCTGGATTTCGGGAGGGTATCCCAAAAGAAGTAAACCCTTGACTATGGGATAGTTCTGGAATATCAAAAAAGTAAGCACTCCCTAAACGAAACCGTTCGTTTGAAAGCGGTTTTATTGTATAGGTAAACGTCTTAGTTGCTAAAAACTCTTCCATCGAACGACCCAACCAATAGTTTTGATGTTCTGCTAAATCGTTTGAGACAGCGACAATTTGTTCTTCTTTATTTAAAAGAACGCAAGCCTGAAAGGGTGCATTCATAATTTCTTTCATTTGATTGGCTTGACCACGAAACGTTTCTTGCAATAACTCAATATGGACACTTTTAGTGATCATTTGTAAGGCAACTTGAGTATAATTTGTTTCAAATTGATTTTCTGCACTTGAAACGTTTAGAACAGCGACAATTTCATTGTCTGCTCCTAAGATGGGTGATGAACTACAAACAAAGGGATGTGACGCTTTCGAATAATGTTCATACCGTTTAACAGTAACCGTTTGTTTAGTTCTTAATGTAATTCCAATGGCATTTGTCCCTACCGCTTTTTCAGTCCAGATACTTCCTTCACTAAAGCGAATGTCATTAGCTAGTTGCTTCGTTTGTTCATTACCATCTCGCCAGATAATCGCTCCTTCGGCATCTGTCAAAATAAACAATGGCCGTTTCATATAAAAAAACTCATTGAAATCTTTAATTTCATCTTTAACTGACTGAATAACAAAAGCTAATTCTTTTTTTTGTTGATGTAATCGGGTTAAACTGATTCTCTCAATGCCCTTATCTGAATAAGGATTAACATCATTACTAATACAATATTGCCAAGAATCTAAAATATGATGGGGTAGCACAATCGATTTTGTATCATGTGATTGAACAAAATTGTGCCAAACATCTTTTGTTGTCATCAAAAAGCCTCCCCTTTTACTTTACCTTATTTATTTTGATTATAGCAGTTTTTCAGTAGAGTGCCTACCAAAAGAAATTTTTAAAATCAGCGATTAATAAAAGTTTAACTTCACCTTTATTATTTCAGCCTTTGATTTTCTCATTTTCAGAATTTCTATTCAATCGGAACATAAAAAACAAAACCAACGAAAGTTCCGTCACACCAATAATTATCCATGGAAAGATATCATCTTTTATTTCGGTGACATTGAATTACCTACTGATTAATCTAAATAAAATTTACAAAAAAACTAGAAAAAGTTTTTTCCTTTTTCTAGCTTTATTTATTGGTTACTTCCAATTTACTTGCATATTCATTGATTTTACGCATCCGATGGTTAATGCCGGATTTTGTTATTGCGCCAGAGGGTAAATTTTCGCCTAACTCTTTCAAACTGATCTCAGGTCGTTCTAATCTCAATTCTGCAACTTCTCTAAGTTTTTCAGGCAATGCCTCCAGCCCCACAACCGTCTCAATTAATTGGATATTCTCAATTTGTTTTTTTGCTGCATCTGCCGTTTTATTCATATTTGCATTTTCGCAATTCATGAGACGATTCACAGAATTTCTTAAATCTCGGACAATTCTAACGTCTTCAAATTTCAGCATTGCATTCGTTGCCCCAATCAAAACAAGAAAATCAGCGATTTCTTCTGCACCTTTGAGATAAGTTATGTAGCCATTACGTCGTTCGGCTACGCGCCCATTAAGACCATACGTTTCTAACATTTCACAGAGATCAAAACACTGATCTTCGTAAATTGAATAAATTTCTAAATGATAACGACTAGTCTCCGGATTATTAACCGATCCTCCGGCTAAAAAAGCGCCTCGAAGGTAAGAACGAATTTTTTGTTCATTTTTCTTAATTTCATCAGAGACACGTGTATTAAACATCAGCCCATTTAAAATTTCTAAATCACTGAGCACTCTCTGAGTATCATGTTTTAATCGAACAATATAAACATTATTTTTTTTCAACTTCATTTTTCGTCGAACTAAAAGTTCACTATTGACTTGATAATGATCTTTCAATAACGTATAAATGCGACGAGCAATCGCCGCATTTTCCGTTTGAACATTCAAGACAAATCGTCGATTAACTAAAGTCACAGCACCATTCATTCGAATTAATGCTGCTAACTCAGCCTTCGCATGTTCTTTATGAACTTCAAGCGTTGTTAATTCTTTTTTTACATCTGATGCAAAAGACAAAATAACAGCCCCCTTATCAACCTAATACTTCGCACCAAAAACAAGTCGGAATAATTCATCTACGACTTTGTTTCCATCATGAAAAGCTCCTCCATCTCTAAGCTCTAAAAAGTCTGCTGATACCACTCGGCATTCTTCTTCACGTAATCCTTGAAAATCATGCCTAACCTGAACTAAGTACTCATCAAAACGATCGGAATTCATATACTCTTTGGGAACTTCCTCAGTATTTACCAAGACAGTATCAATAAAACGATGGTTCAAATGACGATGTAAAACCTCAATATGATTTGCATCTGAGAATTGTTCCGTTTCACCTTTTTGAGTCATGATATTACAAATATAGACGACTTCTGCAGGTGAATGAATCACTGCTTGACCAATTTTTTCAATCATTAAATTAGGTAATATACTAGTATATAAACTTCCTGGTCCTAGAACGACCATATCCGCTTCATGAATCGCAGCAATGACTTTTCGTGACGGCTCAGGTATCTTTCCCGTTTCTGTATCTGTAACATAAACATATTCAATCGTTTTTCTAAATTTTCCAATAGTCGATTCACCTGAGGCCTCTGTCCCATCTTCAAATTTAGCATGAAGAGTTAATGATTGTTCTGACGCCGGATAAACATGACCATTCACATGCATAAATTTCGCTAATAATTGTATTGCTTCATACGTACTTTCTCGCATCTCTGATAAGGCAGCAATAATTAAATTGCCAATGGTATGATTCGCTAGAAAATCATCTTCTGCTTTAAACCGATATTGGAAAATATCCTCAACAAGTTGAGGCATATCAGATAAAGAAACAAGAACATTTCGTAAGTCACCCGGCGGACTCATTTTAACACTTTCTCGCAAAACGCCACTACTTCCTCCATCATCAGCTACCGTTACAATTGCTGTTATATCTGCACTTTGATTTCTTAGTGCTTTTAAAATGACTGGCAAACCAGTTCCTCCACCGATTACAACAATTTTAGGTTTTCTGATGCGATACGTTTTCATGATCGATTGACCGTTTCTTTCCTCTTGTTAATATCTCGGTGGGTGATATTCGTTCGATAATTTTCTTCTAGACGATGCCCTAGTCGTTCGGTTAATGCGACTGACCGATGCTGTCCACCAGTACAACCAATTGCAATCGTTAAACTCATCTTACCTTCTTTTTCATAACCAGGTAAAATACTTAAAATTAACGCTTCATATTTTTGATAAAAATCTTCTGTTAAATCAGAAGCCATTACATAGTCATAAACAGGCTTGTTTGTCCCATTTAAAGGCCGTAGTTCTGGTACATAATGTGGATTTTGTAAAAAACGGACATCCATTACGATATCGGCATCTATTGGCAACCCATATTTAAAACCAAAAGAAATCATTTCAATCCTAAACGTATTGCTTTCGGTTGTACTAAAATGTTCAATTATTTGTTCTCTTAATTGTCGAGGCGATAAAAGAGTCGTATCAATCACTAATTGTGCTTCTGATTTCAAAGCAGTTAGCATTGAACGCTCGGTCATAATTCCCTCAGTTACCAATCCATCCATTGCTAGAGGATGTGTTCGGCGCGTTTCTTTATAACGTGAAACGAGTTCTTTATCCGATGCATCTAAAAATAAAATAGAAGTATCTACTAACTTTGTATTTTCAATCTCAATTAACATACTTTGTATTTCTTCAAAAAAAGCACGCGATCTTAAATCAATCACTAACGCGATTTTTGCGATTTTTCCAGATTCTTTAATTAATTCCCAAAACTTGGGAATTAAGCTGGGAGGTAAATTGTCGATACAGAAATAGCCCATATCTTCAAAGCTTTGAATGGCAACCGTTTTACCCGCTCCACTCATTCCTGTTATGACGACTAGTTTTAAACTATCGATTTGTTTTTCTTCCATGTCCATCACTCCTTATCTTCCATCGTTCAATTATATCATACCCGGCGTATCGACGGACAGCAAAAGAGACATAAAAGAGGAAATCCTCATTTTATGTCTCCTTTTTAATTTCTATTATTTTCGATTCATTACTTCTTTCAAATAATATCCTGTAAAACTTCCATCAACTAAAACTACTTCTTCAGGGGTTCCAGTTGTAACAATAGTTCCCCCACCATCGCCACCTTCAGGACCTAAATCAATAAGGTAGTCTGCTGTTTTAATGACATCTAAATTATGCTCAATTACTAAAACTGTGTTTCCAGCATCAACTAATCGATTTAATACGCCTAACAATCGCTTAATATCATCTGCGTGTAATCCCGTTGTCGGTTCATCTAAGATATAGAAACTCTTTCCATTTGAACGTTTATGTAGTTCACTTGCCAATTTCATTCTTTGAGCTTCTCCCCCAGACAATGTCGTTGCAGATTGACCCAATTTCACATAACCTAAACCGACATCCAAAATAGTCTGTAATTTCCGATTAATTTTAGGTATCGAATGGAAGAACGGTACCGCTTCTTCAACCGTCATTTCAAGAATATCTGCAATACTTTTTTCCTTGTAGGTTACTTCTAAAGTCTCAGAATTATAACGTTTTCCCTGACAAACCTCACAAGGAACATAAACATCTGGTAAAAAATGCATCTCAATCTTCAAAATACCATCCCCACGACACGCCTCACAACGCCCACCTTTTACATTAAAACTAAATCTTCCTTTTTTATAGCCCCGAACTTTGGCTTCATTCGTTTTTGAAAACAGATCGCGAATATCATCAAAAACACTTGTATACGTTGCCGGATTACTTCGAGGGGTTCGACCGATTGGGCTCTGATCAATATCAATAATTTTTTCGATTTCCTCATAACCAATAAGTTCACGATATTTACCTGGTTTTTGCGAATTACGATTAATTTTTTGAGCGAGGGCCTTTTTTAAAATATCATTGACTAGTGTACTTTTCCCCGATCCAGACACTCCAGTCACAGCAACAAATTTACCCATTGGAATGGTCACATCAATATTTTTAAGATTATTTTGACTAGCGCCTTTAATGACTAATTGTTTACCATTTCCCTCACGTCGTGTTTTAGGAATAGGTATTTTCTTTTGTCCTGATAAATATTGTCCAGTTAAGGAATTCGGGTTCTGTTCGACTTCTTCCGGTGTCCCTTCTGCTATAATTTGTCCGCCTGCTTCCCCAGCACCCGGTCCAATATCAATTAAATAGTCAGCAGCGCGCATCGTATCTTCATCATGTTCGACGACAATCAAAGTATTCCCTAAATCTCGCATTTGTTTTAAGGATTCGATCAAACGATTATTATCTCGTTGATGTAGCCCTATCGAAGGCTCATCTAAAATATAAAGAACACCGGATAAATTAGAGCCAATTTGTGTTGCAAGGCGTATCCGTTGTGCTTCACCACCAGAAAGCGTTCCAGAAGCTCGACTTAAAGATAAGTAGTTTAAGCCCACATTATTTAGAAATGTTAATCGATCTTTGATTTCTTTCAAGATTGGACGAGCAATTGCCTCTTCTTGTTCCCCCAATGTCAACTCTTCAAAATAATGTAAAGTATCGCGAATGGCTAATTCACTAATAATCCCTATGTGATCACCATTGATTTTCACAGATAATGCTTGTTGATTTAAACGGTACCCATGACAACTTTCACAAGTTAATTCAGTCATATAGGTTCTCATTTGTTCACGAGTATAATCACTATTCGTCTCGTGATATCGACGATTAATATTAGTTACTATTCCTTCGAAAGGAATATCAACATCTCGAATGCCACCAAACTCATTTTGATAATGAAAATGAAAGAGTTCTTCATTTGATCCATGTAAGATGAATTGCTTCTGTTCAGCAGATAAATCACTAAAAGGCATATCAAAATCAATCTTAAAATGACGACATGCTTGCTCCAATAATTGTGGATAATAATTTGAACTGATGGGATTCCAAGGGGCAATAGCTCCTTCACGTAATGATTTACTTTCATCTGGTATGACTAAATCAAGATCGACTTCCAATTTGAGACTTAAACCGTCACAATCGGGGCAAGCACCAAATGGCGTATTAAAAGAAAATAATCGAGGTTCAATTTCACCAACTGTAAAACCACAATAAGGACAAGCATAATGTTCACTAAAGAGAATGGGGTCACCACCAACAATGTCACAGACTGCGTACCCTTCAGATAATCTTAACGCAACTTCAAACGAATCAAATAAACGTGAGCGTATTCCCTCTTTAACAACAATCCGATCAATAACAACGCCGATATCATGTTTTTTTGTTTTAGAAAGTTCGGGAACTTCCGTCACATCATAAATTTCACCATCGACTTTAACTCGAACAAAGCCATCTTTTTGAATTTTTTCTAATACTTTTTTATGCTGACCTTTTTTTCCTGTTATTATTGGAGAAATAATTTGTAACTTGGTTCGCTCTGCTAATTCTAAAACTCGATCTACCATCTGTTCGACTGATTGGCTGGCAATCGGTGTCCCATCATTTGGACAAATTGGATGACCAATACGTGCATATAGCAAACGCAAATAATCATTAATTTCCGTGACTGTTCCAACTGTTGACCGAGGATTCTTACTCGTTGTTTTTTGATCAATAGAAATTGCAGGACTTAAGCCATCAATACTATCAACCTCTGGCTTTTCCATTTGGCCTAAGAATTGACGAGCATAGGACGATAAACTTTCCACATAACGTCGCTGTCCTTCTGCATAAAGGGTGTCAAAAGCAAGTGAACTTTTTCCAGACCCTGAAAGACCCGTCACCACTACTAATTTATCCCGAGGAATCGTAACGTCTATATTTTTTAAATTATGAGCACGTGCTCCCTTAATTATAATTTTATCATTTACCATCTTTATTCAATCCCTACTTTCCTGCTTTAAGTTCCAAAATGGTATCGCGGAGTGTTGCTGCTTTCTCAAAGTCAAGCGACTTCGCTGCTGCTCTCATGGCTAACTCCATTTCTTCTAAGACATGTCCTTTTTCTTGACGGCTCATCTTTTGGTACTGTTCAACAATTGAATTTCCATCTGTATCTTCAGCTAGTTTAGAAATACTAATTAAATCTCGAATATCTTTAATAATAGTTTGAGGAACAATACCATGTTCTTCGTTATATGCCGCTTGAATTTCACGACGACGTTGCGTTTCATTAATTGCTCGTTGCATCGAATCCGTCATTTTATCCGCATACATAATGACTTTACCTTCTGAGTTTCGAGCCGCCCGACCAATGGATTGGACAAGCGAACGTTCACTTCTTAAGAAACCTTCTTTATCCGCATCCAAAATAGCAACTAATGAAACTTCAGGAACATCGAGTCCTTCCCGTAATAAATTAATTCCAATCAAAACGTCAAAAACACCTAACCTTAAATCACGGATAATTTCAGTTCGCTCTAGTGTTTTAATATCACTATGTAAATACTTCACCTTTAAGCCAAGTTCTTTAAAATAATCCGTCAAATCTTCAGACATTTTTTTGGTTAACGTTGTGATGAAAACACGTTCATTGCGGTCTGTTCGTAAATTAATTTCTCCAACCAAATCATCAATTTGCCCCATAATTGGTCTCACTTCAATCGTTGGATCAAGTAATCCGGTCGGACGAATAATTTGCTCGATAACCTCAGGGGTTTGCTCAAGCTCATAAGGACCAGGGGTTGCTGAAACATAAAGAATTTGATTAACATGAGCTTCGAACTCTTCCAATCGTAACGGGCGATTATCTAAAGCGCTCGGCAATCGAAAGCCATAATCAACTAGCATCTGCTTACGTGCTTTATCGCCATTATACATCCCTCTTATTTGTGGCATGGTTACATGAGATTCATCTACCATTATAAGAAATTCATCAGGAAAAAAATCAATTAAAGTATAAGGTGAGTCACCCGGAGAACGACCATCCATATGACGGGAATAATTCTCAATTCCTGAACAATACCCCATTTCTCGCATCATTTCGATATCATAATTGGTTCGTTGTTCTAAACGTTGCGCTTCCAACAATTGTTCGTTTTCTCTTAATTCTTTTAAGCGCTCTGCCAATTCTTTTTGGATTTTTTGGATTGAATCTTCCATCTGATCATCATTCGTTACAAAGTGAGTTGCAGGAAATATAGCGACATGTTCACGATCTGCAATTACTTCTCCTGTCAAAGCTTCAACTTCTCGAATTCGGTCTATTTCATCGCCAAAAAATTCAACACGTAGTGCATGCTCATCCCTTGAAGCTGGAAATATTTCAATCACATCACCACGAACACGAAATCGTCCACGTTGAAAATCAATATCATTCCGATCAAATTGAATATCGACTAATTTACGTAAAAGTTCTTCTCGACTTATTTCCATACCTTCTCTTAACGACAACACTTGGTCTTGATATTCTTTTGGATCACCCAAACCGTAAATACAAGATACAGAGGCCACCACAATCACGTCATTACGTTCAAGTAACGAACTGGTAGCTGAATGTCGCAATTTGTCTATTTCATCATTGACACTGGCATCTTTTTCAATATAGGTATCACTTGACGGAACATAAGCTTCCGGTTGATAGTAATCATAATAACTAACAAAGTATTCCACGGCATTGTTGGGAAAGAACTCTTTAAATTCACTATACAGTTGACCAGCTAATGTTTTATTATGTGCAATAATTAATGTCGGCTTATTAACTTCTTTTATCACATTTGACATTGTAAATGTCTTACCAGAGCCTGTAACACCTAATAAAATTTGAGCTTTTTCATGCTTTTCAATATTATTCACTAATTGTTTAATTGCTTCTGGCTGATCTCCGGCTGGTTCATATTTTGATACCAACTCAAAGACACGTGAATTATCTTTTTCTATCAATCGTACCACTCCTTGCCCTCTCAGATTAATGTCTTTATTTTATCATAGCGAACATATTTTCGCCATCATAAGTTATTACGCTTTTTAATAGCAATTCTATGATTTAACTTTAATTTTTCTAAAAAAAGAGTACAATGAGAGTATCATTAAAATTTAGAAAGGTTGTTATCTATGAGTAAAAGTATTTCATTTGAACAAATCAAACAATTTGATGAGCAATTTAAAACAAGTCAAAACCATTTAAATACACAGCATGCTGTCATGAAAACTGGTATTTTAGCAGCTTCTGCAAACCAAACGGCAGTGATTGAGAATACACCTGTTTTTTCAATCGACCTAGAAACAGGTAAAGTAGCTAACCAAAAACAAAGTGGACGTTGTTGGATGTTCGCGGCCCTCAATACATTTCGTCATTCAATCCAACATGAATTTAATATTAAAAATTTTGAATTATCTCAAAACTTCACTTTCTTCTGGGATAAATTTGAAAAAGCGAACTATTTTTATGAAAATATTTTAAAAACAGCGAACGAACCACTCACCAGTCGTAAAGTCGCTTTTCTATTACAAACACCGCAACAAGATGGTGGTCAATGGGACATGTTAGTCGCTATCATCCAAAAATATGGTATCGTTCCTAAAAGTGTGATGCCGGAATCATTCAATAGTTCAATGAGTCGTGAACTAAATACCTATTTAAATAAAAAACTAAGAAAAGATGCGGTTACTTTGCGTCAACTTGTTGCTGACCAAACCGATGAAACAACGATTCAAATCACTAAAAATAAAATGCTAAGTGATATTTACCAATTGCTTTCTATGACTTTAAGAACTCCACCTGAAACATTTGATTTTTCATATCGTGATAATGATGAAAAATTTCATGCTCATCAAAATTTAACACCTCAAAAATTCTATCAAGAGTTTGTTGGGCAAAATTTAGATGAATATATTAGTATTATCAACGCACCTACCGCTGATAAACCTTATAATCAATTGTACACAGTTGAAATGTTAGGAAATGTGATTGGTGGAAAAGAAGTCTGTCACTTAAATGTTGATATCAAAACATTTAAAGAGTTAGCAATCGCACAACTTAAAGCAGACGAGTCAGTATGGTACGGTTGTGATGTCGGACAATCCTCTATTCGTGATTCTGGTATTATGGCTACGAATGCTTACGCAGTCAATCAAGTCTTAGATATTGATTTTTCAATGACTAAAGCAGAACGTTTGGATTATGGTGAAAGTCTAATGACTCACGCTATGGTTTTAACTGGCGTGAATCTCGTTGATGGCCAACCAACTAAGTGGAAAGTAGAAAATAGCTGGGGCGAAAAAGTTGGCACAAAAGGCTATTTTGTCATGAGCGATGATTGGCTAAACGAATACACTTATCAAATTGTCATCAATAAAAAATATCTATCACCTGAATTACAAGAGATTGTTGCTCAAAATGAAGTAACTTTATTAGACCCTTGGGATCCAATGGGTGCTTTAGCGTAAAATAAATAAAAAATTCCAGGATAATAACAAATTATCCTAGAATTTTTTTATTTTAATTGTTCTTTTAATAAGTTTTGAACTCGTAGTAGCTCTGCTTCAGGTATTTCTTGATAGGAAACGTCATCAATCATGACACCTTCACCTTGTAGGGTCGTTTCATCAATTCGGTAAAAGGATGAGCGATAATCAGTCGCAATTTTCCACATATCTTCCCATTCTAAATCCGTTTGCATGTTATTTTCAATTGCTTTCAAAATACTTTGAAATTTAGTCACCCCTTCAAAACTCAAGGCTTTATCCGCTATTGCTGAGACAACTTCACGTTGGCGATCTTGGCGACCATAGTCTCCATTCGGATCTTCATAACGCATACGTGTATAAGCAAGTGCTTCTTTGCCATTTAATTTTTGAAGTCCTTTTTTAAAGGTATAGCCGTCTTGCTTAAATTCAAACTTACTATTGACCTCTACACCACCAACAGCATCTACTAATTCCTCAAATCCTTCCATATTAATCCAGACATAATGATTTAATGGAATATCTAATAATTTCTCTGTTGTTGCTAGCGCCATACCTTCCATACCAAACGCATAAGCATGATTGATTTTATCGACGGTCCCTTGACCTACGATTTCGGTACGAGTATCTCGTGGAATACTGACTAATGTTGTTTTTTTCTGGTTTGGATTAACCGTTGCTACCATTAGTGTATCTGAGCGACCTAAATCATTTCGCCCAAAATCACCCGTATCCAAGCCTAGTAATAATACTGAAAATGGTTTCCCCTCATTAATTCGATCATCTTTAGCTTTACCAACGGGATATTCCCGTTTACCTTTAATAGGCTGACTTACTTTGTTAGCAACTTGTCTGACATCATAATATGTTTTTGCAAGAAAACCGCCAACCCCCAAAATAAAGATGAGAATTAATGCACTAATCGTGATTAATAATTTTTGCAAAAAAGATTTTTTTTGCTTATTTTTTCTTTTCCCCATAGTTCATCTCCTATATTAATATAAAAGAATTCTAACACATTTTTAATGAAAAGACTGTTCTAAAAAACAAGCTTTTAAAAAATTTAAGTTAATCACAAGAAACACTTTTAACCAATTGTTTCATGGCTTGTTCGATAACTTCTGGTTTTGTCGCTAAATTGATTCTAATACAATTTTCTGTGTTTTTACCAAACCAATTACCATAATCAATCGCTAATTTTGCTTGTTTTTGCATTAATTCTTCAAGACAATCTTCTGATGTATAGTTACTTAGATCTAACCAAGCTAAATAAGTTGCTTTTTTTTCAGCTAAGCGAGCTTTTGGTAAATACTTTTCTGTATAGTCCTTAACTATCGCATAATTATACTCAATCACTTCTAAAACACCTTCAAACCACTCTTCACCATGTTCATAACAAGCTTCTGCTGCAACCATCCCTAACGTACTAACTGGATGACAAGCAACGACTTCAGCATAATCATCATATTGTTTACGATTATTTTCATCTGGAATAATGAGATGAGAATGTAATAGTGATGCCACATTAAATGTCTTAGAAGGAGAATTTAAAACAAAAATAGAAGCATAATATTTTTCAGGTAATGCCAAAGCACTAATAAAGCTATCTTTATCACGTGCAAAATCTTGATGAATTTCATCTGAAATTATTTTCACACCGTGTTTATCACAAATATCAAACAATTGTTCTAATTCCTCATAGGTCCAGATTTTTCCTATTGGATTTTGTGGTGAACAATGTAAAAAGACCTTCACATCATCTTCTATAATTTTTTGTTCAAATTGTTCAAAATCAATGGTATATTGCTGGTCCTTATTTTCAATATCTAAAACCGATAATTGGCGCTCATTTTTAATCACTGCATCATAAAACGGGTAGTAAACAGGAGATAATATTAAAACATGATCGTGCTTATCCGTTAACATTTGAATAATATAGTTAAAAGAATTGACAACTCCTGTATTAAAACGTATCCAATTTTTATCAATCAAAACATTATGACGTTTTTTCTGCCAATTAATAAAGGCTTGATAGTAGCTATCAGGAACGAATGAATAACCAAACACACCATGATTGACCCGCTCATTTAATGCTTCTAAAGCAGCTTCTGGTAACTTAAAATCCATATCGGCAACCCATAAAGGTAATAAATCATTTTCGCCAAATTTTTCTACCATCCCATCCCATTTAACACTATTCGTTCCTTTACGTTCAACATAATAACGTTTACAAAATCCTGCAACATCTGACATTCCTACCGACTCCTTCATATTCATTTACTGTCCTATTATAACTCACTTTTTTTAGATTTCCCAATTTTTTTAGGAAAAGAAACAAAGTATGTGATTTTTTTATCAAAAAAAGAGGATGCCCTTAACGGACTTATCCTCTTACTGAACTAACCTTGGACTTGATAACCTAATTCATCAATCGTTTGGCTTATTTTTTCAATTGTTTGTAGAGATTCATCAAAGTTTACTTTTACTTCTTCTTTTTTTAGTTTTACAGACGCTTTTTTTACGCCATCCAAACCAAGTAATGCTTCTTCGATTCGACTCGCACAATGAGAACAACTCATCCCTGTAACAGTCAATGTTTGTTTCATCTCTAAAACCTCCTTATTTAACAACTCTCTATGGATAAATACGGTGTAATAAACGAGGAAACGGACTTGCCTCACGAATATGCTCAATTCCACAAACCCATGTCACTGTTCGCTCTAAACCTAAACCAAAGCCAGAGTGAGGAACCGCACCATATTTTTGTAAATCTAAATACCATTCATAATCTTTACGATCTAAACCATCTTTTTCAATTTGTTCTAACAAATAGTCATAACCAATCGCACGTTCACTACCACCGATAATTTCACCGTAGCCTTCAGGAGCAATTAAATCGGCACGAATAACAACATCCTCTCGAGTTGGATGTGGTTTCATATAAAACGGACTCATTGACTTAGGATAGTTCATAATAAACACTGGTTTTTCAAAATGATTTGCTATAAATGTTTCATGTGGTGACCCAAAATCATCTCCCCAAGTAATATCATCAAAATCATTTGATTGCAATAATTCAACTGCTTCATCGTATGAAATTCTTGGAAACGGTAAATCAGTATACTTTCTTAAAAGCTCTTTATCACGTCCTAAAACATCTAGAGCATAGTCACAATTTTCTAAGACTTGTTCAATCATGAATGCAATATATTGTTCTTGAATTTCTAAACTTTCATCTTGATGAACATAGGCCATCTCAGGCTCCATCATCCAAAATTCAGTTAAATGACGGCGTGTTTTTGATTTTTCAGCTCTAAAAGTTGGCCCAAATGAAAAGACTTTTCCAAATGCCATAGCCGCTGCTTCTAAATATAGTTGACCCGTTTGAGATAAATAAGCTTGTGTTCCAAAATAATCTGTCTCAAATAATTCAGTTGTACCTTCAGGTGCACTGCTTGTCAAGATTGGTGGATCAATTTTTATAAAGCCACGTTCATTAAAAAATTCAAAAGTTGCTCTAATCAATTCATTACGAACTTGCATGATTGCATGCTGTTTAGATGATCGTAACCATAAATGACGGTGATCCATTAAGAAATCCGTACCATGTTCTTTCGGTGTTATTGGATAATCATGACTTTCTCCAACAACTTCAATGCCGGTAATTCCAATTTCATAACCAAATTTCGAACGAGTATCTTCTCTTATTTCACCTGTTACCCAAACTGACGTTTCTTGTGATAAGTTTTTTGCTACATCAAATAATTCTTCGCCTACTTCATTTTTAACTAAAACACCTTGAAAGAAAGCCGTTCCATCTCTTAATTGTAAGAATGCAATTTTTCCACTTGAGCGTTTATTGGCTACCCAAGCCCCAATTTTAACAGTTTCTCCAACATGTTTTTTTGAATCAATAATTTGTATTGTCTTCATTTCTATGCTCCATCCACTCTAGCTTTTTTATTAATTGTTTGCCATTTTTTTCGTTATAAATTTTTCTATTCTTTGAACTGCTGCTTTTAATGTTTCTAAATCTGTTGCATAGCTCATACGAATATGATCCTCTGTACCAAAACCAATACCACTTACGACTGCAACTAACGCTTCCTCAAGTAAGTCATTGACCCAACTTGAAACATCAGAATAACCACATAATTTAACGGTTTCTGAAACATCAGGATACAAATAAAATGCACCTTGTGGCTTTTCAAGTTTAACTCCTGGTAAAGCAGCAACTAATGGAAAGATCGTGTTTAGTCGAGATTCAAAAGTTGCTCGCATCGCTTCAACACAAGATTGATTACCCGATAAAGCTTCTAGTGCCGCATATTGACTCACTGCTGTTGGATTACTAATCGATTGAGATGTCAATTTAGTCATTTGACTAATGATATCTGAACGACCTAACGCATAACCAATTCGCCAACCAGTCATTGAGTAACTTTTTGATACTCCATTAATCACAATTGTTTGGTCTTGAATAGCTTTGGATAAACTACTAATGGAAACAAACTTATTTCCATTATAAACAAGTTTTCCATAAATATCATCCGCAATTATCAAACAATTATTAGCGATTGCCCAGTCACCAATTGCTAAAAGTTCTGCTTCACTATAAATCATTCCCGTTGGATTCGATGGGGTATTCAAAACTAACGCTTTTGTTTTCGCTGTTTTCGCCGTTTCTAAAGCTGCTACGGTTACTTTATGTTGCGTCTTTTGTGATGTTTCTACATACACAGGAATACCACCAGCTAATTCGACTTGTGCTCCATAACTAACCCAGTAAGGAACAGGTATTAAAACCTCATCTTCTGGGTTAATGATTGCTTGAAAAAGTGCATATAAAAGAAACTTAGCTCCTGTTCCAACCGTCACTTCATTTTTCTGATAGATGACACCTGTGTCTTCCTTAGTTCTTGCAATAATAGCTTCTAATAATTCTGGTATCCCTGCTGAAGGGGTATAAAAACTGGCACGCCCATCTTCAATTGATTCGATGGCCGCTTTTTTTATTGCTATTGGGGTTTGAAAATCAGGTTCACCTAAAGTTAAACTTAAAACATCTTTTCCTTCGCCTTTAAGCTGTTTCGCTTTGGCTGCAGCTGCAAGTGTTGCTGAAGGTTTTAATTGAAGTACTCTTTTTGCTAATTCCAAAATCATCGCCTCCGAATTTAGATATTTTTTAATGTTTGAGAAATGTTCCCCGTTTCAAAATTAATCAAATAATAATCTATTTGATTGCTCTGATTGGTGACAACGACTTCCCACACTGGCTCCTTATCATGAACGCCTAAAGAAAGTTTACGTATCCGTTTCACTTCATCAACATCTAACATACTTTGGATGACCTCTTCTTCACTAACGCCCTGACTTTGATCCATAACAAGAGCTTCCGAGCCATCTTGAGGAATAAAAACAACTTTTTTCTCTCCCTTAGAATTAGACCCAATGACAGTATAGTAATTTTCACCACGATTAAACCAATAAAAATCATCGACTCTTTTAATGTCTGCAACGTCACGAGCAATCTTTACCGATGCTTTCTTAACACGATTGACAGGTTTCAAGGCTTGAGAAATAATCAGGACACTTAAAATAATCAATAACATTAAAAAGATAGAAAATAACTTCAAGCTCTTATTGTGTTTTTTACGCAAACTTATCCACCTCGTTCCGTTTATTTATTATAGCAGTATTCCACTTTATTTTCATTCATTTTTATAGAAATCCTTAATTTCAGTAGCAATATTATCCGGTTTAAGAACCTTCATTGGGATTTCTTTTGGCAAGTAATTTTGGAGTGCTTGACCATATTTGGCATCAATAATCCGGCGATCCATTAGGATCATCAAACCTCGATCTGTATCTTTCCTTAATAAGCGACCAAGCCCTTGTCTTAAACGCATTCCAGCTTGTGGTAATGCTTCTTCATAAAAAGGATTTTTATTCAATGATTCTAAATAATCATAACGCGCTTTAACTAATGGTCGCTGCGGCGGATCAAAAGGTAATTTAGTGACAATTAAAAGTTTTAAATGTTTATTGGGTAATTCAATACCATCCCAAAAACTAGCGGCTCCTAAAATAATACAACGGTCATTTTGAGTGGCTTTTTTTACAATTTTTTCATTCGTTCCCGTCATTCCTTGTGCCAAAACTTCGATATCTGAAAAATCTAATAATGAAGAAAGGCGATAGTACACTTTTTTCAAGATATCATGCGAGGTAAAAAGAACTAAAATAGAGTCATCTAAGGCCGTATATGCCGCCTCAACCGTTTTAGTAATTTGTGTTACAAATTCTTTTTCATTGCCAAAATCAATTTTTTCATCTAAGACAATTAATTCAGCTTGTTTACCATAGTCAAAATAATCTTGTGTTTGATACTTTTCTAATTTAGTTAAACCAAGCTGTTTCTCAAAATAATTAGAATCACTATCTAGCTGTAACGTGCCACCTGTATATAAAATTTGTTGAAAGGATTGATACCATCTCATTTTTTCTAACGAAAATTCTCTAAAATTAAAAGAAGCTAGGACCAAACCTCTACTAGTTAATGTCAGCCACTTAACAGCATCTCGAGAATAATCCATAAAGTAATGACGTAAATTGGTCAACTCCATTAATAAACGTTCATTGTCGAGTTCAAATTCCATTCCATGAACACTCGTTTTTAACCAATCAGACAAATGATAATTAGGTAACTGACGTTGGAACGTTTTAAACCATTGTTCATATTCCAGCAGATTAATTTTAAATTTATTAAGAATTTTTTTGAATTCGATTGGCCAACCTTCAGAAAAATCATCTATTGATAATAAATACTCCGACGTTGCGCGTTTTGAAAAGTAAACTGTTTTTACAAAACCTTCAATTTCTTCAATCAATTCTTTAAATTCGGAAAGAAAAATAGTTTGATACCGCATCTGTTCTGTCCACCATGAATGCTCTAGTGTCTCAGTGAGTGTTTCAGCTAAATCACGAATCGTTTTTATTAAATAATTAGCTTGACTTAAACGTATCCGTTGCGTTGCGGTTTTTTCAATCGTATCTCTTAATTTATGTGCTTCATCAATGACTAAATAATCCATAGTAATAAATTGGGGTTTTTGGCGGAAATCCTCTTCACACAAAAAGGCATGATTCACAATCAAAACATCGGCGACTTCTTTTTTCTTCATCAAATAACGCCAAAAATCATGTTCTAAGTAAGTCCCTTTCCGTACTTTTTGTCTTTCACCTTCATGAGAAACATGTGTATAGAACAAGTGGTTTTTATTAATCGTTAACTCATCGAGATCACCTGTTGTTGTTTCTAATAGCCAAACCAAGCAAGCAATTTGATAAATCGCATATTGTTTTTGTAAAACAGGTTGTTCTAAGGTTAAGACAAATTTTTCTAAATCAATGTAATGATGATGACTTTTTAAAATCACACCATAAAGAGACTGATTTAATATCTTTTCAGCCATTGGTAGCGTTTCGCTTAAAAATTGCTTCTGTAAGACGAGTGTCGAAGTTGAAACGACTACAGGTTCAGCTACTGTTTTATTCATTAATAGAGGTAGCAAGTATCCCAAGGACTTACCTACGCCTGTCGGTACTTCAACTAATAAATTTTTATTTGATTTTTCAATTAAAAAACGATTAATGTGATCCATCATTTCTAATTGTGGTTTTCTAACCTGCAATTTTTTTGTTTTAAATAATTCTTCTTTTGCCTCATCTGTTTCAGGAAAACGACTGCTTAAGGTTGAATAATGTTCTAAAAAATGAAAATCTTTTTTACGTAAAGCCATCTCACCTATAATTTCAATCGGAAAAGGATACGTTAATTTCGTCAGCCGTTGCTCTTTGCGTTGTTGATACATTTTATTTAAAAAAGAAGAATTTTCAACCCCTAATTGGGTGGAGAGTTCCACAATTTTTTTTAACGTGATTAACGGGACTTGCTGAATCCTTTCAATGATTTTCAAAAAAATATGACTTGTAGCAATCGCATCACTTAATGCTTCATGCGGATTTAAATGTTCAATCGCTAAATAGTTCGCCAAATCTTTCACACGATATCCCGGTGAGATTGGGAAAAAAACTTGAGCCAGTTCAACGGTATCCAATACGGATACTGTCAACGGTGAAAACCCACTACGTTCTAATTCACTATTTAGAAACGAAAAATCAAAATAAGCATTGTGTGCGACGAAAACACAATCTTCTAACATATTTTTAATGGTCGGTGCAACTTCTTCAAAGTAAGGGGCACACGCTACTTGTTCATTTGTAATCCCTGTCAATGCTTGAATCGGCTTAGGTATTGATTTATTAGGATTGATATCAACAGTCAGCTCGTGGACAATTTTTCCCTTTTCTACTAAAATACAGGCAAACTGGATGATCTTATCATTCATTAAGTTGGTGCCCGTTGTTTCTAAATCTACAACGGCAAATACCGAATCCCTCATGACTATTTTATCTCCTTTAACATAAACTCAATCCTTTACATTATACTATACTATTATTTTATTTCACGCTATTTTTATACAAAATTATTAAAACGAGTTAGATTGTTTTAACCTATATTTTATGGTTAAATATAAGATAGGATAATAAATAAAAACGGAGTTACGCCCATGAAAAATATTAAGCTAGTTATTGGAAGCATCAGCCTTATTTGGTTACTTATTTTAGGTTTTACCTTTTCTCATTCCATTATTTGGTATGCCTACTTTTTTCTAACAGGAACTGCTTTACTTTTGAGTTTTATTTTACTCTTTCAACTTGGTAAAAATAAGCAGACCACTAAAGTAGATGATCGACCTAAAAATGTAACCTATCAAAAACCATTACAAATCCCTCATCTTTTTAATCGCATTAAAAAGAAACGAAAAATATCAAGAAATGAAGTCGCTATTGTTAAACCAATGGAAAAATCACCCACAATCAAAGATGTGACAGAAAACAACAGTTTTATGAAACAAAATCAAAAAATGTCTTCTGTCAAAAATAAACGTTATCTTCACACTAGAATTCCATTGCTATTTCAAGGTACTACACAAAAAATCCTATTTGAAACAATTCAACGTTTAAAAGATCAACATTTTTTTTATGATTTTTATGGTAATCTCTCTAATGAAGAGTTAATTCAAAATTTTGAACTTTATGTTGATCGACCAATTTTTGAACTTTATGATCAAACGTTACCAAATACTTTTGCCAAAACGCTCTATGACCCTGAAACTGAAAGCAATCGGATTGCTATTTTTCTACCCAGCAACAATGGAAATGAAACCGATATTATGCTTGGTTTTATTGAAATGGAGGATACTTACAAAGCCAATCTACTAATGCAACGTTATGCAAATATTCAAGTCTTCACGACCATTCTTGGAGGAACTTATAAAAAAGTTTATCAAAATGAGAAAAACGAAATAAAAATGATTAAAGACTTTGTTAATTATGATTTAACCATTTCATTAGCTTTTTACAATAATTAAAAAAACCTCTCAAACCTACTATTTTAGATTTGAGAGACTTTTTTTATGTTTTTTTATTTTCTTTAATGCCCATTCATAGTGACTCGAAGTCGCAGAAATATAATAACTACCTAGTGTGCTTCCACCAACCCAAGAAAAAATATTTTTTTCAAATAACTCTGTATCTGAAAAGAGTTGACAGGATTCTAAAACTTGCCGATGGCTTTCTGATAGTTTTTCTTTCAGTTCATTAAGTGGCGTTTCTTGATGACATTCCCAAAATTCAAGATTCATGCCAGAATAAGTTCGCCAATTATACCCTTCTTTTAAAAAAGGACGAGGTTGGCCTTCCTGATTCGAGCTAACCCACTCTAAAAGTAACTGATGCCATTCGTATAGATGAGCTAAAACATCTCTAATGTTTTTATCTCTTTGCCAATGAGCCCCCTTTTCTTTCATACTATCGAAAGAAAAAGTTTGCAACTGCTCTTCTTGTGATAATGAAGCAATCAGGTCACATAGCCTTCTAAAATTTAGCTCTGCTTGAGTTAATAACTCTCCTTTTGATTTAGGTCTCGTCATTAAAATCTTCCTTTCCAACTTTCAACGTTTCTTTTTCAACTTCTTTATCAACAAAAATAGCTTTTTTAGAAATAATATAATTGATCACAATTGCTAGTATTTGAACCAACAAAGCAAAAATAAACTCATTTAATAACTTTTCATTCCCAATAAATCGATTGGTTAACACATTACTAAAAATAAAATGGTCATAATTTAGTTTATCTAAAAATAAAACACGAATAAAAAATTCTGAAAAACGTTTAACAGTTAAATACGTAATTGATAAATCTAAACCAAACACCAGTAAGCGACCGATAATAAAACCAAATAATTGTTTTAAAACGGTTAGAAAGCCCCAGTTTTTATCTTTAAAAACAAAAATTTTATTAGCAAAATAGGCAAATAAAATCGCTGCAATTTGGGCAAGAACAACACCTAACATTGAATTATCTGTTGCTTTCACTACCGAAAAACGAGTGACAAAATAAACAACGGTTGTTAATCCTCCAAAAAAGATGTAACTAATGGTTTCTCGATTAAAAATTTTTTTCATCTGTTTCTTCCTCATCATTATATGTTTGAACAAAGTAAAGGGGTCTATCTTTAGTCTCCATAAATATCTTTCCTAAATATTCACCAAGAACACCGAGTGATAGTAATTGAAACCCACCTAAAAAAAGGATTAAAATAACTAACGTCGGATATCCTGGTACTTGATTACCGAAAAAAAGTGTTGATATAATAACGAAAATCATATAAATAAATGCTAAAAAAGAAATTAAAACACCAATAAAGGTTGATATTCTTAACGGAAAAGTTGAATTTGACGTGATACCATCAACCGCTAACCCAACCAACGCTGAAAATTTCCATTTTGTTTCACCTGCAAAGCGCTCTTCTGCATCAAAAAAAACTTCTTTTTTACGATAACCAACCCACATATAAAGCCCTTTAGTATAACGTTGTGATTCACGTAACTTTTTAATTCCTTCAATACAAACACGATCAAGTAATCGATAATCTCCTACGCCAGATAAGACAGGAACTTTTGAAAATTTCTGTAAAATTTTGTAGTAGGTTTCTGAGGCTTTTTTCTTGAACCATGATTCGCCTTTTCGTTCTCTTCGCTTACCATAAACGTCTTGATACCCTTCTTCCCAATACTTAATCATTTCAAAAATAGTATGAGGAGGATGTTGTAAATCAGCATCCATTGTGATAACTGCATCACCTTTAGCATAATCAAACCCTGCTGCCATTGCGACTTCTTTTCCATAATTACGAGATAAATCAACAAACTTAACCCGCGGATCATATTTCCTAAGTTCACGGACTTTAGATAAACTATCATCCATACTACCGTCATTAATAAATAAAAATTCAAAATTATATTTTTCGTATAGTGGGGTTAATGTTTGATTAATTTGTTTATAAAACGCATTAATATTTTCACCCTCATTATACATTGGAACACAAATTGATATTAATTTCATCTCTATTCTCCTTTAAATCTAACACGTAAAATTATAGAGTATCTTATCTAAAAAAACAATCGAATTAGTCAAATTCATCACTATTCATAGTTAATCTTAACTAATCTAGATTTAAAAACTAGCATGGTAAATTAATAAATGCTATTATTTAAGTAAAGCTAAATGAAAGGAATGATGTTTTATGAAAATGGCACATACTTGCGTGCGTGTTAAAGATTTAGAAGCTTCTGTTACTTTTTATAAAGAGGCTTTCAATTTTGAAGAAAGCCGTCGTCGTGATTTCCCAGAAAATAAGTTTACTTTAGTTTATCTTACTCTTCCTGGTGATGATTATGAATTAGAATTAACCTATAACTACGATCATCCTGGCTATGAATTAGGTGATGGTTACGGGCATATCGCTATTGCAACTGAGGATTTAGAAGCACTACATGCTAAACATAAAGCGGCTGGCTTTAACGTGACTGAACTAAAACACTTACCTAATGTTCCACCTTCATACTATTTTATTATCGATCCCGATGGTTATAAAGTTGAAGTCATTCGTGAAAAATAAATAATCCTATAAAAAGAGGGGCTGAAAAGCAGCCTCTTTTTTTGTGTCTAATTATTTATAAAAAAAAACACTTTTGACTGCCTATCCGCCCTTAGACCGATAGGTAATTAATTTGTTTTACGGTATAATTATAAAAAAAAGGTAAAGGAGTTTATTTATGTCGCGAAGAGAAAAGAAAAAGATGAGTAAGCGTAAGAAAATTAGTATTGGATTAATTTTAATTATTTTAGTGGTTGGTGGTTTTATCGTTATTAGAAATCTTGGTAAAGGGAATGACGCAAAAAATATCACCTCATTAGATAACAAAATTGAATATTTTGATGTTGAAGATGTCGATCAAGTCTTTGTTAATGGGATTGTGACTCCCGTTCGTTCGAAAGAATTTACTAAGGACACAACACTCGGAAAATTAGGTGATTTGCAAGTCAAAAATGGTGACGTTGTTGACGAAGGGACTATTCTTTATCAATACGTTGATGATGCGACCAGCAGTCAAATTACCGATTTAAAATTCCAAATTGAACAAACACAAGCAGAAAAAGATAAAGCAGCTCGAAAAATGCAATTAGCAATCAATCAAATTGGTGCAGCCAGTGAGGCTTCAAAAAATACCGATAGTGAAGAAGAAACAGTTTCCGCTCCTGGTTCTTCGAGAGAATCTATTGAATTAGACTACGATTTAGCAAGCTTTGATATGAAGATGAATCAGCTACAAAGCCAAATCAATGAACTTAATGAAAAACAAGTGAATCAAGTAACAGCACCTTTTAAAGGCCAAGTTACCATTCCACAAGAACAAAATCGTGATAGTGCTATCTTAACTTTAACGTCCAACGATTTTTATGTTGAAGGTGAAGTGAACGAACGTGACTTAGTCAAACTAAAAGCGAAACAACAAGCAGATGTTCGAACTATTTCTGATAACAAATTATATAAAGGAGAGATTACCTATATCTCAAATACACCAACATCAAAAGCACAAAGTACAGAGGCTGGTGCTAGCATGGGCGGTGGTTCAAGTTCGCTTTCAAACTATATTGTTAAAATGACACTTAAAGATGCCAAAGATATTAGAGATGGTTTCCATGTCCAAGCTTCAGTCAAATTAGAGGATAAAAAAATCCAACTTCCTAAAAAAGCTTTAAAAAATGATAAAACTGGTGATTATGTTTTAGTTGATGACTTTGGTTCGGTTGTTAGAAAAGATATCAAAATAACAACTGAAGGCGCTAAAAAAGATCATGTCGTTGTTATTAGTGGATTAGATGCTTTAGATAAAGTAATTATTTCATCAGAAGTAGATTATAAAAACGGTGATATCATTGATGACATCACTGTTGATTCTGGAGGAATGGAGGAAAGCAAATAATGACTGAAAAGCAATTAAATAATTTGCAATCCCCTCTTATTGATTTAAAAGATATTAATAAATATTTTCCAATGGGTAACAGCAAGTTACATGTTTTAAAAAATCTGAATTTAACCATTCATCGTGGTGAATTTCTAATGATTATGGGAAAATCTGGTAGTGGTAAGACAACACTAATGAATATCATCGGTTTTCTTGATCAAGCAACGGATGGTGACTATATTTTTGATGATGAAGAAGCCTCAACTTTAAGCGAAAACCAAAAGTCAGAATTAAGAAATAAACATATTGGCTTCATTTTCCAACAATTTTTTCTAATCCAGTCACTCAATGTTTCTCAAAATGTTGAATTACCTATGGTTTATGAAGGAAAGAAAAAAGAACCTCTACGACGTGAAATTGCCAAAGAATATTTACACTTAGTTGGCTTAGAGGGCAAAGAATATTCCAAAACAACCGAACTTTCAGGTGGACAACAACAACGTGTCGCCATTGCACGCGCACTTGTTAATGAACCTTTATTGATTATGGCAGACGAACCAACTGGTGCTTTAGACAGTGAAACTAGTCGAGATATTATGGAAATTCTCGCACAGTTAAATGATGAAGGAAAAACGATTGTCATGGTGACTCATGATCCTGACATGCGTAAATATGCTTCACGTGTCGTGTACATGAAAGATGGTCTTTTCTTAGATGAGGAGGCGTTCCTTAATGGTTAAAAACCTCTTACTAAGTACTCTTTTAAGCTTACGAGCCCATAAATTACGTGTTTTTTTAACAATGGTAGGGATTATTATCGGAATTACTGCGGTTGTTACTGTTTCAGCGATTGGTGAAGGGATGAAACAAAGTAGTTTAAAAATGGTGGAATCAACAGATGCTAATATGGTTCGCCTCATCTATAAAGAGGATGAAGATGAAATGATGGATCAATCATTTGAACCTTTCTCTTTTTCTACAACTGATTTAAAGATGTTACGTCATTTAAAAAATGTAGATAACATCGCTGCTGATTACGGTTTTGGCTATGGTAACGATGAAAGTATTTTTACTAATATTAACTATTTTGAAATCGGGGACGGTACTCCTATTGTCGCTAATAACAACAAAAATGATAAGGTAAAATACGGCCGTTCCTTCACAACACAAGATGCTAATCAAAATAAAATCATTTTAACTTATGAAGCAATGAAAGATTTATTAAAAATAAAAAAACCAAAAGATATCATTGGTCGAGCGATTGATATCGACGGCCTTAAGTTTATGGTCATTGGGGTTAAAGAAAAAGTGAATTACGATGAATTAGCTTTTAATTCTGATGGTTCGTTTCAATTTAGCATCGTTCCTAAAAAAGCCTTTAATGAATTGGCTAAAAACAAACCCATTAATGCGATTAAATTAAAAGTCACACAAGGAACTGATCGGCAATCAGTTGTTGATGAGGCAAACAACTTACTAAAAGAATACCATTTAGACTTAACTGGCTCATTTGAAGAAGATAGAACAAATGAAGAAATTAAGCGTGATATTGAAAATATGATGAATACAGTCATGCTTGGACTTCTTTTCATTACTGCTATTTCACTACTTGTAGGTGGCATTGGGGTCATGAATATCATGTATGTTTCTGTTTCTGAAAGAAAAAGAGAAATCGGAATACGTCGTGCCATTGGTGCAAAACCATCTAATATTCTACTTCAATTTCTTTTAGAAGCTGCTTTTATCACCTTGCTAGGTGGTATTATTGGTATCCTACTAGGTTGGGGAGCCGCTTCACTAATCTCACTCCTTACACCTATGGAAGCTATTGTTAGTCCTAAAATGGCTCTGATTTCAGCCAGTGTTTCTGCTGGTATTGGACTCTTCTTTGGAGTTATTCCAGCTATCAATGCAGCCAAATTAGACCCAATCAAAGCAATTTATCAATAAAAAAAGTTTGGAATTTCTCATTCGCGAGAAATTCCAAACTTTTTTATGTTTTAAATATAGAATAAGTTATCAGAAGAGAATATGGAGTCACTTGTTACGTCAATTCCTAATCTTTTCAAAATCTGTTCATCGTCTTTATTTAAAATCACCGTCGAATGCGCCTGTACATCTACGAGATGACTTAATTGTTCATAAGCTAACTGAGCCGTTGGATTTGTTACAGCACTCATCGCCAAAGCTATCAAAATTTCATTAGTATTTAGCGACGTCATCTTACTTGATAATTCCTCTACCTTCATTTTTTGAATAGTTCCTAAAATAACCGGTGAAAGTAACAAGATATCATCTGAAATATTCGCTAAATATTTGACTGAATTCAAGATAGCAGCTGCAGAGGCGTCCATCAATTCTGTTGAACGACCTGTAATAATTTCACCATCAGCCAATTCAAAAGCCATGACTGATGCTGGACCAACTAAGTTTAATTTTTTCTTCATTTTATCTGCATACTCTCGCGCAGGTAAGACTGGGGCACGATCTTCTTTTTTTAATTCCATTTCTTCCATGATTAATTGAATGCGATTGACAACCTCTTCATCAACAAGTCCTCGTTTATAAAAAACTTCGGTATCAAAACAACGACGAATAATCTCATCATAAGAAGCTTTTATAACGACCTCATCATCAATAATTCCAAATCCAACTCGGTTGACTCCCATATCAGTTGGTGATTTAAAAACCGATGCTTTTTTAGTAATTCGTTCAATAATACGTTTAATCACAGGAAAGGTTTCAATGTCTCGGTTATAGTTCACAGCGACTTCTCCATACGCTTCATAATGAAATGAGTCAATCATATTAACATCTTTCAAATCAACCGTAGCCGCCTCATAAGCGATGTTTAATGGATGCTTCAAGGGAACGTTCCATACGGGAAAAGTTTCAAATTTAGAATAACCTGCTATTTTACCTAAATGGCTTTCATGATAAATTTGACTTAAGCTTGTTGCCAATTTACCACTTCCAGCTCCAGGTGCTGTTACAACAACAATTGGCTTTGTCGTTGGAATATACGGATTTTTTCCAAAGCCTTCATCACTTACAATTTGATCAATATTATACGGATACCCTTCGATTGCTTCATGAGTATAGACACTAATCCCGCGTTTTTCTAATTTATTAATAAATACTTTCGTTGCTGGTTGGCCGGAATACCGTGTAATTAAAACACTATTTACAGACAAACCATAATCGTTGAATTCATCAATAGATTTTAAAATATCCATGTCATAAGTAATGCCATAATCTCCACGAATTTTATTTCTTTCGATATCACCGGAATAAACACAAATTAAAATTTCAGCTTTATCTTTTAATTTCTGAAGGATTTTTATTTTTGAATCTTCATCAAAACCTGGTAAAACTCGTTTAGCATGTTTATCACCAATAAGTTTGCCCCCAAATTCTAAATAAAGTTTATCATAATTATTAACTCGCTCTAAAATATATTTTGTTTGTTCCTCAATATACTTGTCTGAATCAAAACCTATTTTTTTCATAAATAATCCCCCTATGTAATATTAATCTAATTTGTACGGAACACTAACTACTTTATAATCTTTCGGTATATCATATTTTTCTCTAAACGTTCTTGGGGCAATTTCCCCATAGTTTGGAGGACTTATATAATGTGTATACTGATCAAATGGCAATCTTTTGACCGTTGCTGTTTTAGCTTTATCATCTATTTTTATCAAGACATTACGTTTGTTAAAATAATATAAGTTAACACTATGAATCCCGATAAAAATAATGCTGACAGAAATGAAAAAGACAGCTGCAAGATAATTAAATCTCCAAATATTAACTTTTACTGTTTCTCTAGCCAATAATGCATTCAAAAGTGTTATCGCAATCATCACAAAAAAGACGTAAGATGCTAATCCTGCTCTCGGTCCGAAAGGTGTCACAATTAAAAATGGAGCTAAAACAATACCTGAAGAAGCACCAAAGAGAAAAATCATCCAAAAGTTTTCTTTTATGTTCACATCCTCAAGTCCGCGAATAGCAAAAAGTAACATGATTAAATAAATTAAACTAACAAAACCAAAAACAGTTGCTAAAGATAAACTTAATTCAGCCAACTCAATATGAGCAACACTGAGCATCATAGCAAAAATTGGAAATGCTGTAATTACAAACAACGGGATAAGCATTAATTTGTTTTTATTTTGATATAAAGTCCAAATTAAAATAGCAATCAAAGCTAAAATTAGCCAATTATTAAATAAATAACTTTGTAAGTAATGGGTAAAAAATACGGTTCTAATTTTTTCTAAATCAAAAGTCCGATAACCATCATCACCAGAAGCAATCGTATGATAAACAGAATTGGAAAACATGATTGCTGCCCCTAAAATACTTCCGACTAGATAAGTTAACCGATAACCTACAAGTTTTTTCTTAAATAAAACAACTAAAAAAATAATTGAAAATAAAACATTAAACATCGTTATATTTTCCATACATAATTGGACAAGAAAAGAAAGAACTAAAAGCAATACAATTTTTGCTGGATAAAAACGTTCAGACCCTTTCAAAACAAGCGTCCAAATTAATAATGTTAAAGCAATTCCAACATTATAATTAACAAATCCTGAAAACCAACTAAATGTTTGAGCATATACTGAATAAGGAATTAATAATAATAATCCTGTCACAACAAAAGGAACAAATCTATTTTTAGCATTGGATAATCTCATGACTCCATAGACTATCATAGTATTTATCACACCATAAAGTAAAACTCGGAATATTGCGAAGCGAGAAATAGTGATAATTAAAATATTACCAAAATAGCGTCCATTATAATTATCAAACCAATTATTTAAACGCTCAATCCCCGCTGGTCCTCCCCAATCTAAATCATCCCCAAACGTTAAAGGGATCAAACATGCCATAACGATAAATAAAATAAAACATATAAATAATTGATAATGGAAATATCGCTCTCTTTTTTCATTGCTCCTCCGACTTAATTTTTCCAACTAATCTCCTCCTTAAAAAATAATACATTTCTCTATTATAAGCTCTTTATTAATGATAGCACATCAAACTCTTAATAAACCCACTAAATAAAGGGTGTGCTCGATTGGGACGTGAGCGAAACTCAGGATGATATTGTGCTGCTACAAAAAATTTTAATGCTGGTAACTCCACCAGCTCCATCAATTTTCCATCTGGTGATGTTCCGGAAAAAACCATACCTTTTTTTTCAAATAGAGACTGGTAATTAGTATTAAACTCATAGCGATGACGATGACGTTCAAATACCATTTTTTCCTGACCATAACATGTTGACGCAATGCTCCCTTTTTTTAACTCACACGGATAAGCTCCTAATCTTAAAGTTCCCCCTAGTTCTGCCACTGTTTTCTGTTCATCCATTAGATGAATGACAGGATCACTTGTTTCTTCATTCAATTCTGAAGAATGTGCCTCTTTCAAACCTAAAACATGGCGCGCAAACTCAACACAAGCTAATTGCATTCCCAAACAAATCCCTAAAAAAGGAATATCATTTTCTCGAGCGTATTGAATAGCTATTATTTTCCCCTCGACTCCACGTTCTCCAAAACCACCAGGAACCAAAATCCCCATGACATTAGCCAATGTTTGACTAACATTAACTGTCGTTAAATCTTCAGATTGAACCCATTTAATTTTAACATCCACATCAAATTCATAGCCAGCATGTTTCAATGCTTCAACTACAGAAAGATAGGCATCTGGTAATTCCACGTACTTTCCTACGATTGCAATCGTTACTTGTTTTTCTAAATTTAAAACACGTTGTTCAAGTTCTCGCCATTCTTTCATCTCAGCTGTAGGTGTTTCTAACTTTAAGTAACGACAGACAAGATCATCCATTTTTTGAGCTTGTAAATTTAATGGAATCGAATATAATGTATCGACATCTAGTGACTCAATAACGGCTTCTTTAGGAACATCACAAAATTGTGCCAATTTAGTTTTTATATTTTCTGAGATTGGTTGTTCCGCTCTAACGACTAAAATATTAGGTTGAATTCCTAAAGAACGTAACTCTTTAACACTATGTTGAGTTGGTTTTGTTTTCATCTCACCTGCCGCTTTTAAATACGGGAGTAATGTCGTATGAATATACAAAACTTGCTCACTACCAACCTCTTGTTTCATTTGTCTTAATGCCTCTAAAAAAGGAAGGGATTCGATATCACCTACTGTACCGCCGATTTCTGTTATCACCACATCTGCCTGTGTTAACTCCGCCGCTCGTTTAATTTTATCCTTAATCGCATTGGTAATATGTGGAATGACTTGTACTGTCGCTCCTAAATAAGCTCCTTCCCGTTCTTTTTGTAAAACTTCAGCATAAATTTTTCCTGTGGTCACATTAGAATATTGATTTAATTCAATATCAATGAAACGCTCATAATGCCCCAAGTCTAAATCTGTTTCTGTCCCATCGTCTGTCACAAAAACTTCACCATGCTGATAAGGACTCATTGTTCCTGGGTCAATGTTGATATAAGGATCAAATTTTTGAATCGTTACATTCAATCCTCTATTTTTTAGTAATCGACCCAATGATGCTGCTACAATTCCTTTCCCTATCGAAGAAACCACGCCACCTGTTACAAAAATATACTTTGTCATCTTTCAAAACCCCTTATCAATTTATTGAGAGGATTTACGACAAAAACAAATAAAAAACTCCCTATTCTCTAATACCAAGAGAATAAGGAGCTCTACGTGTTCTTCTGCCCCTACTAAAAGGGGGCCCAAAATGTATGATACAGGGTTCACTTTTAATAGTCAAGTTAAATTACTTTTTAGGCGTCACATTTTCAATTTCGATATCGTCAATCGTTGACAAGGCATTGTCTGAATCTTTATTTACTTCAAAAGTAACTTGGTCGCCTTCTTTTAAGAACATACTATAAACATTGTTAGAAGTACTTATTGTGTAAACTGTTGAATCTTCTTTAAGCAAGAACGAAACTGTCTCTGTTCCGTCAATCATTAGTTTATTGACACGTAATACTTCCCCGCTGATTATCTCTTTTTCAGCTTTTTTCGTATTACGATTATTACTGCCTTTCATGCTTAATTTTACTTTATATGCTTCTAATGTTTTTTGAGCATCATTTCCATCAACTACAATATCGCTGTCCGTTGCGGAAACATAAACATAACCTTTAAAAATACCATTCACATCTAGCAATGAAATGATCCAGGTCGGAACTCCTTCAACGTTATAAAGGATGGGCATCTTTGCATCCCATTTTTTCTCTGGATAAATTTTTTCAGCAATGGAGATTGCGCCATCACTATCCATCATACCTTTATTATCACGATAATATTCCATAACGCCCGTTCTAGCATTAATTAAACTATAGCCTAACGCACTATCTTGTTTAGAATCGTCACTCGTAAAGTCCGTAAAATAGAGTAAATCACCTGATTTTGACATCAAAGGAGTCACTGCCCCACTTGAATAAATTCCATTACTTGTGGGTTGTTTGACATCATCTTTCGTAAAGACACTATTTAGCCACCCCTTACCATAGAGTCCAAAATAATTATTCATACTACTTGCAACCGCACTTGTTAAAGGAGCGTCAATATCTTTTGGCGTCTCTTCCAATTCATAAACTTTAGTTTGGCCTGTTTCACTATTTAAGACCCCGACCTTAAATTGATCATAACGTTTCTTACCACTGACACCAAATTCTTTATAAAGAGTGGTTACGTAGTAAGGAGTCCCGTCATCACCAATCTCCAAATTAACAGCTCCCATACGAGCATAATTGGATGATTTAGAATAAATTGCGCGTTCAGCATCTTGCCACAAATAAGCACTTGGTACATATTTCATGCTTTTTTTGATAAATTCAGGTTGTGCATTTATATCAGTTGCACTAACCTTGAAATACCCTGGAACTTTTTTAAAACGATTCCATTTCCAAAAACTTCGATACTCGATACCTGAAACATAGACATACTCTCCATCAATCACTTGAGCTGTCATTGTCCCTAATTTATAAGCACTATAGTTAGGAACGCTACTAATCATTTTTTGCATTTTATTTTTAGCACTTTTTGTTGACATGGCTATTGGTGTTTCCTTAGTCGACACTAATTCTTCAGTTTCTTTTACTTTTTTTACATTAATTGTTTGATAAATTTGATCCGTGCTCAAAATTCGAGCAACAGGCATATAAATAATCAGTATAACCAGACCAATAATTCCAATAACTAATGCCTTAATCAGTTTTGAACCATCCGGCGACGTTTCATTAATCACAATTCGTTTATTTGTTTTTAACTGTTTTTTTACCAACGAACCTGCGTTTAAAAAAAGAACAAGAATCATTCCTAAAATATAATTAAATAGATTAATTAACAACAAATTACTTAATGTTTGAGGTGGTAAAGTGATATAAACAGTAATAAATCCGAGCACCGTAAAAATAATTGCTGCCACAATACTTTTAGATATTTTACGTTTATCTTTTCCAGAGATAAAGTATCCCACAATCATAGCTAGATAAAAACCGGCACTAAATTTTAACGTAATCAATAAAAAATTAAATAATAACGACATATTCCAACACACTCCTATAATTCTTAACTTTTTGTTAAGTGAGCACATTATATCATATTAGAAAAAAGTGACATCCATCCTAAGACGGATATCCTTTCTCAAATGATAAAATTGTGACGATTCAATAGCAAAACTCTTCATTTCGATACTTTATTTGATATTTTCACTAAAATCGTTAGTCACTCTATTATAAAAAAAGTCGTCTTGAAAAATTAATTTCAAGACGACTTACGTCCGAGTAAATGTTGCTTTATTTTAATTTTATACGTGAATTGGTAAACCTAATGCTAATTCAGCAGTATCCATCACTGCTTCAGCTAATGATGGATGAGAGTGAATCGTTAAAGCAATATCTTCAGCATTCATGCCTGCTTCAACAGCTAAGCCGATTTCAGCAATCATATCACTCGCACCAGCACCAACAACTTGGCCACCAACAATAATATTATCTTCTTTAGTCGTTACTAAACGTACAAAACCTTCTGTTTGGTTCAATGATAACGCACGACCATTACCACCTAATGTAAATTTAGAGGCTTTAACATCTAATCCGGCTTCTTTGGCTTCTTTTTCAGTCATTCCAACAACTGCTAATTCTGGATCAGTAAAAGCTACTGCTGGCATCCCAACATAGTCGTTTTCAACTGGTTTTCCTGAAATAGCTTCTGCCGCAATTTTAGCTTCAAAACTAGCTTTATGAGCTAAAGCAGCTCCAGGAACGATATCACCAATTGCCCAAATACTTGGAACATTAGTACGTCCTTGCTTATCTACTTTCACTAAGCCACGATCCGTCATGTCAACACCAACAATTTCTAAACCTAAATCATCAGTATTTGGACGACGACCAACAGTTACCATGACATAATCACCTTCAACTGTTGCTTCTTTACCGTCGACTTCATAGTTAACAGTCACGCTATCACCATTATCAATTGCTTCTTTAGCCATTGCTTTAGTCACAACGGTTATGCCTTTTTTCTTGAAATCAGCTTCTACAAATTTAACCATGTCTTTTTCAAAAGTAGGTAAAATTTGAGGTGAGCCTTCTAAAACAGTAACTTCAGCACCTAGGTTAGCATAAGCACTACCTAATTCAGCACCAATAACACCACCACCAACGATGATTAATTTTTTAGGAACTTCAGTCAAGTTTAATCCACCTGTTGAATCGATAACACGACCACCAAACTTAAAGCCTTTAATTTCGATTGGACGACTACCTGTTGCCACAATCGCATTATTGAATGAGTAAGTTTGAGCACTATCTTCATGCATCACACGTAATGTGTTTTCATCAACAAAGAAAGCTTCTCCACGAAGAATTTCAACTTTATTTTTTTTCAACAAGAATTCAACACCCGTTGTAAGTTTAGAAACAACCGTTTTATCTTTCCATTCTTGTGTTTTAGTAAAATCTAGTGTCACATTTTCAGCAGACACACCGAAAACTTCAGCATGTTTAGCATCATGGAATTTATGACCGGCGCTAATTAAAGCTTTAGATGGGATACATCCAACATTCAAACATACCCCTCCAATAAATTCACGCTCAATGATTGCGACTTTTTGCCCCATTTGTGCGGCACGAATTGCTGCTACATATCCACCAGGTCCTGCCCCAATGACGACTGTATCTAATTCTACTGCGAAATCTCCTACTACCATGCGTGATTCACCTTAACCTTCCATTAATAATAATTCTGGATCTGCTAATAAACGTTTAATATTGTTCATCGCTTTTTGAGCTGTAGCTCCATCTACGATACGGTGGTCAAAGCTCAATGATAATTTCATCATACGGCCAACTGCTAATTCGCCATCTGCATTTACAACAGGTTGTTGAGTAATTGTACCCACACCTAAAATAGCTACTTCTGGGTAGTTGATAACTGGTGTAAACCAACCACCACCAACTGAACCAATATTACTAATTGTAACGGTACCACCACGCATATCAGGTCCTGTTAACTTACCTTCAATCGCAAGTGCTGCTTTTTCATTGATTTCATCAGCAATATCAAACATCCCTTTTGTATCTGCTTGTTTGATATTTGGAACATATAATCCATGATCTGTATCTGTTGCGATACCAATGTTATAGTAATTTTTGAAAACAATTTCATCAGTTGTATCATCAATTGATGCATTCATTACTGGGAATTTTTTCATTGTTGCTGTTAAAGCTTTAACAACATATGGTAAGAATGTTAATTTTGTATCACGATCTGCTGCTACTGATTTAAATTTCTTACGGTGATCCCAAAGTTTAGAAACTTCAACTTCATCATGTAATGTTACATGAGGTGCTGTCTGTTTACTATTTACCATCGCTTTAGCAATTGCTTTACGCGTTGGTGTCATTTTTTCTCTAACTTCTGCTTCTGGTGTTCCAACAAATGGTGTTGGAGTTGCTTTAATTGTTGGTGTTGAAACAGATGAAACTGTTTCTGTAGCTACATTAACTGTTTCAGATGCTACTACTGGTGCTTGACCAAAGTTATCGATGTCCGCTTTAATGACACGACCAGCTTTACCTGTTGGAGTGACTAAAGTAATATCAACACCTTTTTCACGAGCATATTGACGAACTGAAGGCATTGCTAACACACGGTTAGACGGATTTCCAGTTGCACTTGATGCTGTTGGCGCACTAGCTACTGCTGGTGCTGCTTCTGGTACAGCCACTGGAGCTTTAGCTGCTTCTGAAGCTACTACTGCTGGTGCTGCATCATTATGACCTGGTGCGTCAATTTCTACAAGTACATCACCTACATTAGCTACTGTTCCTTCAGCAACAACAACTTTCACGACTTTACCTGTTACAGGAGAAGGAATTTCTTCTACTGATTTATCATTTTGTACTTCTAATAATGTATCATCCTCATTGATTGTATCGCCAGCTTTAACAAACCATTTTACGATTTCGCCTTCTGCGATACCTTCACCAATATCTGGTAATTTAAATTGGAAAACTCCGCCACTTGCTACAGGTGCTGCTGTTTCTACAGCAACTTCTTCAGGTGCTGCTGGAGTTTCTTCTTCACTTTCATGACCTGGTGCGTCAATTTCTACAAGTACATCACCCACGTTTGCCACTGTTCCCTCTGGAACAACAACTTTTAGGACTTTACCTGTTACAGGAGAAGGGATTTCTTCTACTGATTTATCATTTTGCACTTCTAATAATGTATCATCTTCGTTGATTGTATCGCCAGCTTTGACAAACCATTTTACGATTTCGCCTTCTGCAATACCTTCACCAATATCTGGTAATTTAAATTTAAAAGCCATATCTGCTTACTCTCCTTCTTTATCCGTTACGTTAAGCTAGTTCTAAAATTCGTAAACTTCTTTTACTTTTGCTTCGATATCAGATGCATTTGGTAACCAAGCATTTTCTGCTTGTCCAAATGGGAAAATAGTATCTGGAGCAGAAACACGACCAATTGGTGCTTCAAGTGAAAGAACGGCACGTTCAGAAATTTCTGAAACTACTTGAGCGCCAACCCCTGCTTGTTTTTGAGCTTCTTGGACGACAACTACACGTCCTGTTTTTTCAACAGAAGCAATGATTGTATCAACATCTAATGGAGCAACGGTACGTAAGTCGATAATTTCAACAGAAATACCTTCTTTTTCTAATTTATCCGCAACTTTAATAGCTTCACGAACCATAGCGCCATAAGTTATGATTGATACATCTTTACCTTCACGAGTAACGGCTGCTTTATCTAAGGGAACAGTGTAAGCTTCATCTGGAACTTCCTCACGGAATGAACGATATAATTTCATATGTTCTAAGAAGACAACTGGATCATTATCACGAATAGCTGAAATTAATAAGCCTTTAGCATCATATGGATTACTTGGAATTACCACACGAATACCTGGTGATTGGGCCATTAAACCTTCTAAATTATCTGAATGTAGCTCTGGAGTATGTACGCCTCCACCAAATGGAGCACGAATAGTAACAGGCATATTACGAGTACCACTCATACGGTAACGAGTACGTGCCATTTGTCCTACCACTTCATCCATTACTTCAAAGACAAAACCGAAGAATTGGATTTCAGCTACTGGACGGAAGTTTTCTAATGCTAAACCAAACGCTAATCCACCGATACCAGATTCGGCTAAAGGTGTATCAAATACACGTTCTTCTCCAAATTTTTCTTGTAGGCCTTCAGTTGCACGGAAAACCCCACCATTGTTACCAACGTCTTCTCCAAATACTAATACATCTGGATTTGCTTCAAGTTCTAAAGCTAAAGCATCAGTAATTGCTTGAATCATTGTTTTTTGTGCCATAACTTATTTCGACTCCTTTGCTTCATAAATGTCAATTTGTTCTTGAGTTGTTTTTGGTGTTACTTCAAACATATTTTTTAAGAAATCAGAAACTTTTTGTTTAGGTGTTGCATCTGCAGCCTTAATTGCTTCTTTAATTTCTTCTTTTGTTTGTTCAATAATGGCTTCTTCTTTTTCTTCAGACCATAGACCTTTTTCAGTTAAATAAATACGGAAACGAGTCAATGGATCTTTACCATGCCACTCATCTTCAATATCTTTAGTACGATATCTTGTTGGATCATCACCTGAAAGTGTATGTGGACCATAACGGAATGTTAAAGTTTCAATTAAAACAGGTCCATTTCCAGCCACTGCCCAATCACGAGCTGCTTTCGTTACTTGATAAACAGCTAAAGGATCCATACCATCTACTTGAATACTTGGAATTCCAGCCGCAATCCCTTTTTGAGCTAACGTTGTAGCAGCCGTTTGTTTTTCACGAGGTGTTGAGATTGCATAGCCATTATTTTGAATAAAGAATACAGCATTTGCTTTATAAGCTCCTGCAAAGTTAATTCCTTCATAGAAATCACCTTGTGATGAACCACCATCACCCGTATAAGTATAAGCAACATTCGCTTTGCCACGTTTTTTAAGTCCCAAAGCCACACCAGCGGCTTGAACATATTGAGCACCAATAATAATTTGAGGTGGTAAAGCTTTTAAATCTTGTTTATATTCGTTACCTGCAGCATGACCTCTTGACCATAAAAAGGCTTGTGTTAATGGTAAACCATGTTTAATTAATTGAGGAACATCACGATATCCTGGTAATAATACATCTTCTTTGTCCATTGCAAATTGACTTGCTAATTGACTTGCTTCTTGTCCCGCTGTTGGAGCAAAGAAACCTAAACGTCCTTGACGATTTAACGCTGTTGAACGTTGATCTAAAACTCGAGACCAAACCATATCGGTCATTAATTGTACTAATTCTTCATCTGTTAAATCAGGCATTAAATCCTCATTAACAATTTTCCCTTTCTCATCTAACACTTGAACAGTAGGAAATTCTGCGTTAATATCCTTTAACAAAGCGTCAAAATCAAGTGGATTAACTTTTTTCTTAGCCATATTGATACACAATCCTCTCTCTTGGATAATTATTGTTGCTTTCAAACAGTACAGATAAACTGTATTATTTTTCTTGTTTCAACATCATTAATTTACCACGTAAAAATCATTATTGCAAGGAATCGGCTCCAGTTTTTTTAAAATTAAAACTAAGAAACAACTGTGCCAGTGTAAAGTGAACAACCTCACTTACTTATGTTTTTTAACCCCTTTCTTGCAAACTGTTACCATCTGTTACATTGAATTATGTAAATCTGTTATATATTAACTTACTGAAAGCTTTATTAATAGGAAATAACCCGTTCTTAAAAACACCCTTTTAAATAATTATAAAACAATTAGATAAAAAAGGGAATAATAATGAATATTTATTTTGATTAACTCTATAAAAAATAACTACCGCTTGTGAATAACCTCGCAATATAACTTTAATTTAAGTCTATGCTATAATAAAGCAACATCTTTTAACAAAGGAGATACTTTATGCTAAAAAAAGCCTTATCCATTAATTATTCTTCCCTAAATGGCTCTTATGGAATCCAAGCAGATTTGAAGACGTTTCTTGACCTTAATGTTTTTGGGTTTACTGTCATCACATCCAATCATTCTTTAGAAACTTTTAAAATTCCAAGTGCTATTATAAAAAAACAACTTCAGACTATATTTTCTGGTGAAGAAATCCAAGCAGTAAAAATCGGTTCAATCGACCAAGCTACTAATATCGAAATTTTCAAAGTTTTTTTTACCTTAAATCATACTAAAAACATCGTTCTTGATTGTATGCAACTGGATTTTAATTTATCATTAGCTAACCATTTAAAAAAAGAGTTGTTTCCTCTCATCAACTGGCTAATTATTAATGAAGACACTTTGAATTATTTTTTCTCACAAGAACAAAATTTGACACAACAATTAGAAAAATTAAGCAATTTAGGACCCAAAAAAGTTATGCTGATTTCTAAAAAAAAGTTAATCATTTTTAATAACCATATTTTACAAGGACAAACAACTTTATCAGATAATCAATTCACACAACTTTCAAGCACTCTTACTGCTTGCTTAGCAAATGGACTTTCTGATAAAGAAATTCTAGATTACTTTATAAAATAAATAAAAAGCCAAATTATCAAATTCAATTGATAATTTGGCTTTTATTTAATGTTTAACAATCATAGATATCCCTTGTCCTCCACCAATACAAAGTGTTGCTAAACCATACTTACTTCCCCGTTTTTTCATTTCATGAATTAACGAAACAAGTATTCGAGCACCACTTGCCCCGATAGGGTGTCCTAAAGCAATTGCACCACCATTAACATTAACAATTTCTGGATTCAATTCTAATTCATTTAAAACGTTTATTGCTTGTACAGCAAAAGCTTCATTCGATTCAATTAAATCTAAATCTTCAATATTAATATTTGCTTTTTTTAATGCTTTTTTAGTCGCTTCAATCGGTGCTGTGCCCATTAATTCTGGCTCAACGCCACTTACTGCATAGGATGAAATACTTGCTAATATTGGTAACGAGAGTTCGACTGCTCTTTGCCTACTCATAAGAATAACAAAAGCAGCACCATCATTAATACCAGAAGCATTCCCCGCTGTGACAGTTCCCCCTTTTTTAAATGCTGGTTTCAATTTAGACAGTTTTTCTAATGAAGAACCTCGCCTAGGGTATTCATCTGTGTCAAAGTATCTCTTTTCTTTGTCAGAGTTTCGATATTCTATTGGTACAATTTCATCTCTAAACCGATGTCGATTAATAGCTTTCTCTGCTTTTTTTTGACTTTCTAATGCAAAAAGATCTTGTTCTTTTCTCGAAATAGATGCTTTAGTTGCAATGTTTTCAGCAGTCAATCCCATATGTTGTTTAGTGAAAGCATCCGTCAGCCCATCCATCAACATTAAATCAATTAATTTTTGATCTCCTAGCATTTTACCTAAACGATATTGAGGTATCAGATGACTTGATCTTGTCATCTGTTCAACACCACCTGCAATTATAATTTCCTGATCACCTAAAATAATAGATTGAGCGCCATTGATTATTGATTTTAGACCAGAACCGCAAACTTTATTCAACACATACGCTGAAGATTCCAACGATAATCCTGCTTTAAGTGCAATTTGTCGAGCGATATTTTGACCTTCACCTGCACCCAAAACATTTCCAATAATTAATTCATCAACGTCTTTCGGATTTATATTAATTTCTTCTATTTGATTTTTTATAACTTGTGTGGCTAAGTCTGTAATTGAGACCTCTTTTAGTGTACCTCCAAATTTACCAATTGCGCTTCTTTTTGCCGATACAATAACGACTTCATTCATTCTAAAGACCTCCTATAAAATATAGTCTAGTCTACAATATGAATGATTTCTATTTAAAATTCAAGACAAAGTAAAAGTCTTAATATAACCTTAGATAATCACATTTTTAAACTATTAAAAATCGCGATTTTCAGCACTTGTTGATTTCACTTCATATTCAGCTTGCTTAAATATTAAAATTTCAGACTGTTCATCGTTACTTTTATACTGAACCAATTGAACTAAATGATTTCCTAACTTTAAAGATTCTTCCAATTCTGTTAATTCGAATGTTTGGACGTCATCTTCTACTTTTATTTTCTCAATTAACTCTCCGTCAATATAAAAATAAGATATTTTGTTCGGATTAACTTCTGATATTTTAACTCTTAAGATTATTGGACTTTCTTCTTTATCTAAATAAACAACAGGCGTTTCACTCGCTTCTTCATCAGATGCTGCTAATATTTCAATTTTCCCCTCTCCTTTATTTTCTATAGAAAAACTTTTCCTATTAGTATCTGAAACTGAAAGATTCGTGTCATTAACAACCGTCGAGCTCACAGACTCATCTTGTTTGTCTGCTTCTTCTATCTTTTTAAAGTTGCAACCAAAAAATAGGAAGATTGAAGAAAAAAGTAAAATACTTACTAATTTTTTTTCATATTATTCACCCTACTCTCGTTCATTTAACGCAAGTATATCATTGAATTTTAATTAGAACTAATGATTTACTTTTTCGTATAAAATAGGGGTTGTACAAAAAAGGATGAATCTGAGAAAGTTCTCAAATTCATCCTTCAACTAAAAAATTTCAATCAGTCTTATTTAACAAAGAATTAGATTTTTAGTCTAACTCTTTAGTTTAGTTTCATTCATGCTCAGTTTCTAATTTTTAATATTTTATTTTTGAGAAAATTATATGATTCATTGCATAAAAATATTAGACATTATGACTAATAAGTCTTTCACAAATGCCCCTTAACAGAATTGAACTGATGTTCCCGGGTTACGAATCCGATGTTCTACCACTAAACTAAAAGGGCTTATCATAATAATAGTACTATCGCAAAAAAATTACAATCTTTTAGACAAAAAAAAAGTAAAATAAATTTTACTTTTAACTGGGCTAGCTGGATTCGAACCAACGAGTGACGGAGTCAAAGTCCGTTGCCTTACCGCTTGGCTATAGCCCAATAAAAATAGGCGACTGATGGGAATCGAACCCACGAATGCCGGAACCACAATCCGGTGCGTTAACCACTTCGCCACAATCGCCATAATATTATTAAGTTTAGTGTTTAAAATAAAAAAAGGCGACTGATGGGAATCGAACCCACGCGTGCCGGAACCACAATCCGGTGCGTTAACCACTTCGCCACAATCGCCATGTGACTATTTAAATTATAAAATTATACCGGCGGCCGGGGTCGAACCGGCACGCCCTTAGCGGGCACAGGATTTTGAGTCCAGCGCGTCTGCCAATTCCGCCACGCCGGCATAAAAAGGCGGTAACCGGATTTGAACCGATGATAGAGGTGTTGCAGACCTCTGCCTTACCACTTGGCTATACCGCCATTTTATATAATTTAAAACTGGGCTAGCTGGATTCGAACCAACGAGTGACGGAGTCAAAGTCCGTTGCCTTACCGCTTGGCTATAGCCCAATAAAAATAGGCGACTGATGGGAATCGAACCCACGAATGCCGGAACCACAATCCGGTGCGTTAACCACTTCGCCACAATCGCCATTATAAAATTAACAGGGGTAGTAGGACTCGAACCCACGCTGACGGTTTTGGAGACCGTAGTTCTACCACTAAACTATACCCCTAAAAATGGAGGGAGGCAGATTCGAACTGCCGAACCCGAAGGAGCGGATTTACAGTCCGCCGCGTTTAGCCACTTCGCTATCCCTCCAAATGGCGCAAGACAGAATCGAACTGCCGACACACGGAGCTTCAATCCGTTGCTCTACCAACTGAGCTACTGCGCCAAAACGGTCCCGACGGGATTTGAACCCGCGATCTCCTGCGTGACAGGCAGGCATGTTAACCCCTACACCACGGAACCTTTTGTTTATGGAAGACTACTAAGGATATTTATAGAGCTTCCATTATTCAGTTTTATGACCCGTACGGGAATCGAACCCGTGTTACCGCCGTGAAAGGGCGGTGTCTTAACCGCTTGACCAACGGGCCTATTTATTTAAAGTCTTTACAAAAATCATTACGGAGAGTAAGGGATTCGAACCCTTGAGACAGTTATTACCGCCTACATGATTTCCAATCATGCTCCTTCGGCCAACTCGGACAACTCTCCAGAGTATTTACCGTAGGCTAGTAAACTTTATAACTCCGGCAGTAGGACTCGAACCTACGACATCATGATTAACAGTCATGCGCTAC